>JALYMU010000071.1 GCA_030773595.1 Actinomycetota bacterium
AGCTGGGACATCGAGCATCTCCTACCGGGGTCTACGCCCCTGGTTCGGTGGTGCGTCAGCCCGAATATCCTGGCTCCCGGATCACCGCTCGCCTCCGACCTTCCCACCCTGACGGGCAGTGGTCATGCGTGGAGGTTCGCTCCCCGGTCACAGTGGCGGGACCGCGCCGGACTCTCACCGGCTTCCTCGTGTGCTGTCGCGTGACCTGCCGACTCCACCACCGCGCCACGGTCAGCGTCAAGCCGCTGCTCCGTCCTTGGCGTGCGACAGCGGCGACGACCTCGTCCGCTGACGATGCGCGGCTCGGAGCCGTCACGCGGGATCGAGCCCCGCGAAGCCGAGCTCGCTCGGATGCGCGCGGAGCTCGACCAGCTCCGGGCCGCGCAGCGCCCCAGCCTGAGCAAGGAGTAACGACATGGCCGAGCTCGCCCTACCGCTGATCACCCTCGTCGCGGCCATCGCGTTGACGTACGTGTTCTGCGTCCGCCCGATGCGCCGCCGCGGACACGGATGCGGCGGCCACCACAGCAACGACCAGGTCGACAACGAGATCGCCGTCCTGCGCCGTGAGCTGGACGCGCTGCGCGAGCAGTCCCCGCAACACGACTGAACGCCGGCCGACCCGTGTGCGCCCTCACTTCCACCCCCGCCGGTGGCCCCCGGGGGGATGATCCCCGGTGCCCGCGAGCAGCAGCCGCGCCCTCGCTTGCCGTCGCCTCTTCCCTGCTACCGAAGGAGCTCCCATGGAACCCATGACCCCGACCACGCTGGAATGGCGGTGCCGGCCTGGCTCACCCCGCTCGCGTGGCTGTTCGTGGCGCTCACGGTCGTCGCCGCCGTCGCCGTGGCCATCGACATCTACGGCCGGGGCTACCGCCAGCGAGCGAGGCCCATGGAGGGGGTCTGGGTGCTCAGCGCCTTGTGGCTGGGGCCCCTGACGCCGCTGTACCTGCGACTCGGCCGCCCCCACAGCCCGAAGTGGCAGCAGGAGCAGCAGATCGACGCGGCGGAGCGCCTGCCCGGTGCCGCTGCCCGGGGAGGGCTGCCCGGCGGCGCCGCCTCCGCTCGTCGCTCACGTCATCGGCGTACCGCTGGTCCTGGCCACCGGCCTCACCATCGCCGGGCTCGATCTCTACGCGATGATCGCTGTCATCGCCGTACTGGCGACCGCGCTGTTGTTCGTGTTCGAACTGTCCGTCCGCTCGCACCGGAGCACTGGTCGGGCTGGGGCAGCGCTGCTGGTGGCGGCGGTCACCGTGCTGGCCTTCGACGTTGGCATGGGCGGCTGGATGCTGCTGCTGCACTTCGATGAGCTGATGCCCGCACCGACCGACGTCACCTTCCTGTTCCTCATGCAGATCGGCATCGCCCTCGGCTTCCTCACCGGACTGCCGGCGGTCGCCGCGCTGCTCAAGCGTGGCAGCAAGCCCGCGGTCTGACTGCCCCACCTACGCGGGGGCCCGCAGTGCTGGCCCGCCGTCGCTAACCGCTACTCGACCGGTCAACTGGCACCAGCGGCATGAGCAACCCGCTGATTCTGGAACAGCCGGTGCTGGCGGAACGGAGGAGAGCCGTGACCGGTCACGGAACGTTCTGGTGATCGCAGGCCGGGTCGCGCTGATCCCCTGCCATCGGCGCGGTATAGGGCCGCCTTAGGAACTTGAGCGCCCGAATGGGATTGACCGGGCAACGGCCTCGGGGGGCGCACGATCGCAGTGGACGATGAAGGCCGGCCCGCGTCCACTGCCACAATCTCGCGCGTGCGAGCAGTCCTCCAGCGGGTGACCGAGGCCAGCGTCCGGGTCGACGGCGAGGTCGTCGGCGCGATCGGCGCCGGGCTGTGCGTCCTCGTCGGCGTGACGCACGACGACACCACGGCCAAGGCCGAGCGCTTGGCGGCCAAGGTGCACGAGCTGCGGATCCTCCGCGACGAGCAGTCCGCTGCGTCGGCCGGAGCGCCACTGCTGGTCGTCAGCCAGTTCACGCTGTACGGCGACACGCGCAAGGGCCGGCGACCGACCTGGAACGCCGCGGCCGGCCGCGAGCACGCCGAGCCGCTGGTCGACCACGTCGTCGCGACCCTGCGCGCCCGTGGGGCGCGCGTCGAGACGGGGGTGTTCGGCGCGGACATGGCGGTCTCGCTGGTCAACGACGGTCCGGTGACCGTGCTCGTCGAGGTGTGAGCCCTCAGGACGGGACGAGCACGTCCTGCGCCGCCGCGACGCCGCCGGCGAGCAGGGTCGCCTCCGTGGGCGTGCCGCGCTTCACCACGGCAAGCGCCACGGGGCCGAGCTCGTGGTGGCGGGCCGCGGAGGTAACCCGGCCGACGGGCCGCGCGTCCAGCTCGACCGCAGCGCCGTGCGTCGGCAGGGTCTCGACCGACCCGTCCAGGTGCAGGAGCACGAGACGACGGGGCGGCCGGCCGAGGTTGTGCACCCGGGCGACGGTCTCCTGGCCGCGGTAGCAGCCCTTGTCGAGATGGACCGCCTCGCCGATCCAGCCGAGCTCGTGGGGGATCGTGCGGTGGTCGGTCTCCCGCAAGTGCCGCGGGCGCCCCGCGGCGATCCTCAGCGCCTCGTGCGCCCAGACCCCGGCCGGCGCGCCGTCCCGGCGTACCTCGTCCTCCAGGCGGTCACGGGGCACGAAGACGTCGCGGCCGCCGACGGCGAAGCTTCCGTCGCCGTCCCGGGGACGGCTCAGCAGCTCGGGATGCGGGTCGGCGACCGGCTGCCAGACGACCGCCCAGTCCGCGGAGACGTCCTCGACCTCGACCTGGGACCAGAAGCGCATCTTCGCGAGGAACTCCTGCAGCGGCTGCGCCGTCCCCGGCTCGACGTGCATCCACACCGCCTCGCCGTCGTCGACAAGGTCCATCGCGTGCTCCACGTGCCCGTGCGGGCTCAGCACCAGCGCCGTCGTGCCCGCCCGAGGCGCCAGCGAGGTCAGGTGCTGGGTGGTGAGGGAGTGCAGCCAGGACAGCCGGTCCGGCCCGCTCACCCGCAGCACGGGGCGGTGGGACAGGTCGACGCCGCCGCGACCGGCGGCCAGCTCCCGCTGCTCGCGCAGCGGGTCGCCGTAGTGCGCGGCGACACCTTCGTCGGGGGGGTCCGCCGGCACGGCGCCGGGCAGGGACAGCAGCGGGCTCGTCACGCGCGGCACCCCCGGCAGCGACCGTAGACCGCGAAGTGCTGCACGTCGGTGTCGAAGCCGTGTTCGTCGGCGAGCCGCCCGACGAGCGGGTCCGCCGTGTCGACCGGCACCTCGGTCACGCTGCCGCACTCGCGGCACACCAGGTGGAGGTGGTCCTCGTCGGTGGCGGCATGGTACGTCGGCGGCCCGTGCCCGAGGTGGGCGTGCGTGACCAGACCGAGCTCCTCGAGCAGCTCGAGCGTGCGGTAGACCGTCGAGATGTTCACCGACGGCGCCGTCCGGCGCACCTCGGCGCAGATGTCGTCGGGCGTCGCGTGGCGCAGCGCCTCGACCGCCTCGAGCACGAGCTGGCGTTGCGGGGTGAGCCGGTAGCCGCGCTGGCGCAGCGTCGACTGCCAGCCCTCGTCACCCATGGCCGCGAGTGTAGTTCGCGCAGCCACTTGCACCATTCGCGCGCAGCGGCGTGGGTCGGACCCGCTACGCCGCCGCGCCCTCGGCGCGCTTGAGCCGGGCGGAGATGTGTGGCTGCAGTGCCTTGTCGCCGGCGGCCATGTCGAAGGCGTAGAGGAGGTCGCCCTCCACGTGGCCGTAGAGCCGGTGCCCGGCGGAGTAGTCGCGGGCGGTCTCGGTGCGGGCGACGACGTCGGTGCGCAGCTCGATCTTGGCGCCCTGGATCTCACCGACGTAGATCTCGGTGATGCCCATCGGGTGCGCGAGCGTGACCTCCACCCGGCCGTCCTTCTGCGGCCGCCAGAAACCCGCCTCGCGCGCCATCGGCCGACCGACCGCGCCCGTCTCGTCCAGCGCCCAGCTGCGCGCCTCGTAGGCGAGGTAGGGCTTGCCCTCATCGGCGGAGAACACGATCTCCTGGCCGAACTGGAACTCCTCGACCCCCGGGTAGCCGCCAACGCCGACGCCCTCCCAGCGGCCGATCATCCAGGCCAGCGGGACGAGCTCGGGCGGCAGGTCGGCACGGATCTCCACAGGCACGGCTGTCAGCTCTGACCCTTGAAGAGCTTGTAGACGACGTAGACCGAGAACCACGTGACCAGCAGGAAGACGACCACGAGCAGGCCGGTGTAGAAGAGCTCCATCGCGTCCACACCTCGGAGTCTACTGTGGCGGCCATGCAGCGTTCCCTCGTGGTCAAGGCGACGGCCGGGCTGGACGCGCCGGAGCGATGCTCGCAGGCGTTCACGGTCGCGGCGGTCGGCGCGGCGTCGGGCGTGCCCGTCTCGCTGTGGCTGACAGGTGAGTCGGCATGGTTCGCGCTGCCGGGCCGGGCCGCGGAGTTCGAGCTTCCCGAGGCGGCGCCGCTGCCGGACCTCCTGGAGACGATCCTGGCGGCCGGCTCGGTCACCGTGTGCTCGCAGTGCGCCGCGCGCCGGAAGATCACCCAGGACGACGTGCTGCCGGGCGTCCGCATCGCCGGTGCACAGCTGTTCGTGCAGGAGGCCATGGCGGACGGCGCCCAGGCACTGGTGTACTGAACCCGTCGCTCAGCACGCGCCGTACATCCCTGCCCGGTCGCGACGGGCCTCGTCCTCCAGCCGGTCGAGCAGGTCCGCGTGCTCGTCGTGCGGTGGGTAGGAGCGGGCCTCGACGCTGCCCTCGCGCACGAGGATCGCTTGAAGGAACCGGCCGTCCGGCAGCCACACGTCCCAGAGCTCGCGCCCGTAACGGTCCTGCGGCCCCCCGTCCTCGTACGACGCCCGAACCTCCGTGCCGTCGGGCAACAGCTCCTCGAGCCGATCTGCGGCCTCCCGGCCCCAGCACTCGACAGGTCTGTCCGGAGCGACGGACTCCGGCGCGTCGACGCCGATCACGCGCACCCGGACCTCACGGCCCGACCGCACCGCGACGAAGGTGTCGCCGTCCACCACGCGGTCCACGGTGGCGGGGAAGGCGCTCGCGGGCACCGGCGGCGAGTCGCCTTCGGTGGGGACGTCGACCGGCGGCGACGCGCACGCGGCCACGCCCGCCATGAGCCCGAGGACGCACCGGGTCCGCGCCACGCCACGTCCCGGCGTACGACGAGGGGCAGCGACGCTCCCGCGCGCGCTGCCCCGTCCGGCGTACGACGTCTCAGCCTGCGACCGCGACCGCGACCTCGACCTCGACTTCGGCCACCGAGCCACGCTGGGCCACGACGTGGCGGTCCACGGGAGTCGCACGAGGCGCCAGCGTACGCAGCGTCCACGTGCCCGGCGCCGCGAAGAATCGGAAGTGACCCGTCGCGGACGTCGGCACCTCGGCGGTGAACTCACCAGACCCGTCGAGCAGTCGGACGTAGGCGCCGCCCACCGGCTCGCCGTCGCGCACGACGACGCCCTGGATGACGGTCTCCTTCTCGACGTCCACGCCGGCGAGGGACACCCCGCCCGTCGTCGCACCGCACATGTCAGGCCTCCCCGGGCTGGTCACCGACGGCGACCGGCACGCCGACGAGCGAGCCGTACTCGGTCCACGAGCCGTCGTAGTTCTTGACGTTGGGCTGGCCGAGGAGCTCGTGCAACACGAACCACGTGTGCGCAGACCGCTCGCCGATGCGGCAGTAGGCGATCGTGTCCTTGGCCAGGTCGACGCCCGCGCCCTCGTAGAGGCTCGTGAGCTCGTCGTCGGACTTGAAGGTGCCGTCGTCGTTGGCCGCCTTGCTCCACGGGACGTTGACCGCGGTCGGGACGTGGCCGGGACGCTGGGACTGCTCCTGCGGCAGGTGCGCCGGGGCCAGCAGGCGCCCGGAGTACTCGTCGGGAGAGCGGACGTCGACGAGGTTCTTCGCGCCGATCGCCTGCACGACCTCGTCGCGGAACGCGCGGATGGAGGTGTCGGGGTCCTTGGCGACGTAGGTCGTCGCCTCCCGCTGCGGGACCTGGTCGACGAGCTGGCGGGAGTCGAGCTCCCACTTCTTGCGGCCGCCGTCGAGGAGCTTGACCGAGTCGTGGCCGTAGAGCTTGAAGTACCAGTACGCGTAGGAGGCGAACCAGTTGTTGTTGCCGCCGTAGAGGACGACGGTGTCGTCGTTGCCGATGCCGCGCGAGGACAGCAGGGCCTCGAACTGCGCCTTGTTGACGAAGTCGCGGCGCACCGGGTCCTGCAGGTCGGTCTTCCAGTCGAGCTTGACCGCCCCACGGATGTGGTTCTTGTCGTAGGCGGTGGTGTCCTCGTCGACCTCGACGAGGACGACCTTGGGGTCGTCGAGGTGGGCTTCCACCCAGTCGGCGTCCACGAGGACGTCGGAGCGGCTCATGCGGTCTCCTCCTTGTGCTGTCGCGGGATGCGGCCCGTGCGGCGGACGGAATGGCCTCGCGGCGGCGCCGGCCGGAAGCGGCCGTGGGAGTGCGGTGCAAGCGCCGGTGCCCGAGGTCGTGCCGGTGGCGCGGGATGCGCGCCGGCACTCATGCGCGTCAGCGGGCGAGGAAGCGACACGGGACGCCGCCTGACCGCGCTGGTGCACGTCAGGACGGCGTGTCGGAAGCCGGGAAGCGCCGCCCTGTCAGGGCATGCGACAGAGCGCGGTGGTCGTGCGGCCGAAGTCGACCGCCCGCCGCTTCGTCAGCTCTGTGGGGCGCACAGTCCACATCGTAGGCGCTGCCCGGGTGACCCGACGACGACTGTCCGCGATGCGGACCAGCGTCCCAAGCGCTGTCAACCCGCCCCGGACGGGGACGACTGCGTCAGCCGCCCGCCCCCGACAGAGCGACGTCCTGCCCGCGCAGGACCACCTCCAGCCCGTCCCGGCGCACGGCGACCGACTCCAGCCCGGTGCCGGGCGGCAGGCCAGGTACGGCGACGCGGAAGGTCAGCGCCTCGCGCAGGCGTCCCGCGAGGATGGCGTCGTCGATCTCGACGCCGAGCACCTCGATGGAACGGCCACGAACCTGCAGCGCGCTCGGCCCGGCCACCTCGACGTCGGCCGTACCGGAGACCGCGACCTCCTGACCGAAGACCGACGCGGTCATCCGGACGGTCAGCCGGTCGCCGGGGGCGCGGCCCACGTCCACGCCCTGCCTGGGCAGCTGTGCCTGCAGGGTCTGGTAGGGCAGAGTCACCCGGTAGCGCACGCGCTCGGCGGAGTAGGCGTCGCCGCGCCGGGTCACCCCGTCGAGCACCGCGGTCACGTCGCGCACCATCAGCTCGCGGCGCGGGCCGAGCCGCGCCGAGGCCGCGGTGACCTCGACGTGGTCCAGGCGGCGGCGGGCCGCCTGGGTGAGGAACGGCGTCCCGGCCACGTCGACGTCGACCGGGTCGTCGAAGCCGGAGGAGCGCAGGTCCGCAGCGATCCGCCGCTCCGCCTCCGCGCGCGCCACCACGTCGGCGACCACCGCGCCGCCGGCCAGGACGCCGAGGCCGACGAGGAGCGCCACCGCCCGACCGGACCGCCTCATCCGACGACGATCCGGCCGACGGTGTAGGCCGCAGCCGCACCGAGCGCGACCGGAACCGATCCCGTGAGGGCCCAGCGGTCCGCCCGCGTCCCCGGGGCAGCACCGGAGGTGACGGCGCCGACCGCGGCGGCCGCGCCGGCTGCCATACCGAGCAGCGCGCCGACCGGCACGCCGACGGAGGGCGAGGCAAGGACGGCGG
>JALYMU010000072.1 GCA_030773595.1 Actinomycetota bacterium
TCGCCGGCAGCCGCTACCGCGGCGACTTCGAGGAGCGCCTCAAGAAGGTGCTCAAGGAGATCCGCACGCGCGGCGACATCATCCTGTTCATCGACGAGATCCACACCCTCGTCGGGGCGGGCGCCGCAGAGGGCGCGATCGACGCCGCGAGCATCCTCAAGCCGATGCTGGCCCGCGGCGAGCTGCAGACCATCGGCGCGACGACCCTCGACGAGTACCGCAAGCACCTCGAGAAGGACGCGGCCCTCGAGCGGCGCTTCCAGCCGATCCAGGTCGGTGAGCCGTCGCTGGCGCACACCATCGAGATCCTCAAGGGCCTGCGCGACCGCTACGAGGCGCACCACCGCATCTCGATCACCGACGGCGCACTGGTGGCCGCCGCGACGCTGGCCGACCGCTACATCAGCGACCGCTTCCTGCCCGACAAGGCGATCGACCTGATCGACGAGGCCGGCTCGCGCATGCGCATCCGCCGCATGACCGCGCCGCCGGACCTGCGGGAGTACGACGAGCGCATCGCCAACGTGCGCCGGGAGAAGGAGTCCGCGATCGACGCGCAGGACTTCGAGAAGGCGGCCTCGCTGCGGGACCGGGAGAAGACCCTGCTGCAGGGGAAGGCGCAGCGGGAGAAGGAGTGGAAGGCCGGCGACATGGACGTCGTCGCGGAGGTGGACGAGGAGCTCATCGCCGAGGTCCTCGCCACCGCCACCGGCATCCCGGTCTTCAAGCTCACCGAGGAGGAGAGCGCCCGGCTGCTGCGCATGGAGGACGAACTCCACCGGCGCATCATCGGCCAGGAGCAGGCGGTCCGCGCCCTGTCGCAGGCGATCCGGCGTACCCGCGCCGGCCTGAAGGACCCGAAGCGTCCCGGTGGCTCGTTCATCTTCGCCGGCCCCTCGGGCGTCGGGAAGACCGAGCTGTCCAAGACGCTGGCGGAGTTCCTCTTCGGCGACGAGGACTCCCTCATCCAGCTCGACATGTCTGAGTTCAGCGAGAAGCACACCGTCTCGCGGCTGTTCGGCTCACCGCCCGGATACGTCGGCTACGAGGAGGGCGGCCAGCTGACGGAGAAGGTGCGGCGCAAGCCGTTCTCGGTGGTCCTCTTCGACGAGGTCGAGAAGGCCCACCCGGACATCTTCAACTCGCTGCTGCAGATCCTCGAGGACGGTCGCCTGACCGACTCCCAGGGCCGGGTCGTCGACTTCAAGAACACCGTGATCATCATGACGACCAACCTCGGCACCCGGGACATCTCCAAGGGCTTCAACCTCGGCTTCGCGGCCCAGGGTGACACCGCCACGGGCTACGACCGGATGAAGGCCAAGGTCGCGGACGAGCTCAAGCAGCACTTCCGTCCGGAGTTCCTCAACCGCATCGACGACATCGTCGTGTTCCACCAGCTGTCGGAGACCGAGATCATCCGAATCGTCGACCTGATGATTGCCAAGGTCGACGAGCGGCTGCGGGACAAGGACATGGCTCTCGAGCTCACGCAGGCGGGGAAGGAGCTGCTCGCCCAGCGCGGCTACGACCCCGTGCTCGGTGCGCGGCCGCTGCGCCGGACGATCCAGCGCGAGATCGAGGACGCCCTGTCGGAGAAGATCCTGTTCTCCGAGCTCAAGGCGGGCGAGATCGTCGTCGTGGACGTCGAGGGCGAGGGCAAGGAGCGCCGGTTCACCTTCAAGGGTGAGCGCCGGGCCACCGTCCCCGACGCGCCGCCGGTCGAGACCGCCGGGCAGGACTGACGCCCGCCGGCACGCAGCACGAAGGGCCGTTCCTCTCCGTGAGGGGCGGCCCTTCGGCGTTTTTCGCCGGGGTTCGCGCGTCCGGGCGTCGTCATGCCATGTCTGCCGCCGCCCGCTCGTGGCCCGGCTATGTACATCAGGTACTTGAGTACGTGAGACCCCTGTGCAGTCTGGAAGGCATCGACCGACGCGTGTGGTCGGCCGCGGAAACGCGGAACCGCCGGGGGAGGAAGGAGGGACCGCGATGCCGACCGTTCGGCACTTCGACAGCTTCACCTCGGCGCGCACGAACCTGCCCGGCGTCCTCGACGCTGCGCGCGAGGGCGTGGTCACGACCGTCACCCGTGACAAGGAGCGGTTCGTCGTGATGTCCGCCGACGCCCTGGGGGAGCAGCCGCGCCACCTCCTGCCGTCGCAGGCCGTTGTGGTCCCCGAAGGCGGCGGCTGGGCCGCCTTCATCCCTGGCGTGCTGGTTCACGGCGACGCGGCCACCTTCGACGACGCCGTCGACGACCTGCTGGCCGCACTGCGCGAGTACGCG
This sequence comes from Actinomycetota bacterium, assembly GCA_030773595.1. Taxonomy (GTDB): domain Bacteria; phylum Actinomycetota; class Actinomycetes; order JALYMU01; family JALYMU01; genus JALYMU01. Next base: position 2,287 of record JALYMU010000072.1, read on the forward strand.
CAGGACTGGAACGACCGGCTGCACGTCACGCCGAATCACGCCCAGCACCGCAGCGTGGTGGAGCTCGTCGAGCTCTCCGACGACGAACAGTTGCGCGGATGGCTCCTGGGCCAGCCGTCGCTCGGGGCGGCAGCTGACGCGCTCGCTGCTACGTGAGCAGTGGCTCGGGCAGCCGCCGCGACCACGACCGCTTCAGCCGGATTGAGGGCTGGACCGAGGTCCGGAACGCCCGCGGCAAGCCGGTGGGGCACCACATCGCGTACGAGTTGACGCTGCCCGACGGGCGCATCCTCCGGACCCGGATCTCACGGCCACCGAATAACGAGACCTACGGGCCCCGGCTGCGGAACACGATCTTGACCGACCAGCTGCACGTCACGGACGCCGAGTTCTGGGCGTGCGTCTCCAACGACGATCTGCCTGACCGCGGAGCTGCTGGCGTCAGCGACCCGCCCGCGCATGCGTTGCCCGCCGGCCTGGTGCACCATCTGATCCACACGCCGGCGTCTCCGAGAGCGAGGTCGCGGAGATGACGCTGGAACGCGCGCTGGAGGTCATGAACGCCTACTGGTCCAAGCCGAAGAAGTAGCTCTCGCCGCAAGGGGCTAGTCGGCCGCGCGGGGCGGACCCGTCCGGCCGGCGTACAGGGCACCGGACGCAGGTCGCCTTCGTCGTCGCCCTTCTTCTTGCCGACCAGCACGCCAGCGATCCGCCGCGGCTGCGCCGCACGACTCCGCCGCGTTTCCGTCGCCGGGAGTTCCGCCCGCTCTCGCGCCGTGGGCCTTGCGCACGTCGGCCTCAGCCGAGGACGTGGCGCAGGTAGGCCCGCGGGTCCTCGAGGTAGCGCCGCCAGTGCCCGACCAGCTCCAGGTCCTCCCACGCCACGGGTGCGTAGCCATCCTCGCCGAGTTGGAGGATCGTCGCGCCCGGCAGCGCGGTGAGCAGGGGGGAGTGCGTTGCGCACAGAGCCTGCCCGCCCGACGGGGCCAGGGCGTCGAGCACGCCGACGAGCGCGAGGCACGAGGAGAACGACAGCGCGGACTCCGGCTCGTCGAGGACGTAGAAGCCGGGGGAGTTGAAGTGCTGCGCGAGCACCTCGAGGAAGGACTCGCCGTGGCTCAGCTCGTGCAGGTTCGGTCGCGGCGGACCCCCCGGCGGGAGGTCCTCAAGATAGGTGTAGAGGCCGTGCATGGTCTCGGCCCGAAGGAAGTACGACCACACCCGCCCCGCGCCAGGGGAGCGGACGAGATGCAGCGCCTCGTGCAGCGGCGACTCGCTCGCTCGCGACGAGTGCCGCGCGAAGCGGCTGCCACCCTCCGGGTTGAGCCCCGCCGCCGCGGCGATCGCCTCGACGAGCGTTGACTTCCCGCTGCCGTTCTCGCCTACGAGGAACGTCACACCCGGGGCGAGGTCGAGCCCCTCACGAAGCAGCTGCGCGACCGGGGGAAGGCGATAGGGCCACGCCCGCTCGTCGTAGCCCGCGTCGTCGCGGCGCTGCACCCGGCGTACGGGCGGGCCGGCGACGTCGGGTCCGGCTCTGCCTGCTGACCTCACCCCAGCGCCCCGGGCAGCCGCCAGCGCCGGTCCGGTGTGCGCTCGACGAGCCCGTCCGCGGCGAGGCTCGCCAGGGCGCGGCCCCGCTGCACGGGTTCGTCCCACGCCGCGGCCAGGTCACTCTCGCTCGCCCCGTCGTGGCGGCTGCGCAGCACCGCCAGCAGTGCCCCACGGGCCTGCCGGTCGGTCCTCGTCCACGCCTGTCCGCGCCGGCGTGGGCCCGTATGTTCCGGCGCGCCGGCCAGACGCCACGCGCACGAGGCAGCGATGGGGCAGGCATCGCAGCGCGGCGCCCGCGCCTGGCAGACCAGCGCGCCCAGCTCCATGACCGCGACCGCCCACCTCGGTGCGGTGCCGTCGGACGGGACGGCAGCCGCCGCGAGGTCGTGCTCGGCGCGGGTCAGTGACGGGGCGGCGTGCGCCGCGCCGCTCATCGCACGGGCCAGCACCCGGCGTACGTTCGTGTCGACCACGGCGACGGGCTGGCCGAAGGCGAACGCCGCGACGGCGCAGGCGGTGTAGTCCCCGACGCCGGGCAACGCCCGGAGGGCCTCCAGCTCGCGCGGGACCTGCCCACCGTGCCGCTCGACGAGGACGCGCGCGCACTCGTGCAGGCGCAGCGCCCGCCGCGGGTAGCCGAGCCGCCCCCACTGCCGGATCGCCTCGCCGGGCGCCGCTGCGGCGAGCTCCACTGGACCCGGCCAGCGGGCCAGCCACGCGCCGTACACCGGTTGCACCCGCGCCACCGGAGTCTGCTGCAGCATCACCTCGCTGACCAGGACGGCCCACGGGGAGGTCCCGGGCGCGCGCCACGGCAGGTCGCGCGCGCAGGCGTCGTACCACTCGAGGACCGGACGGTGCAGCGGGGCGGCGGACATCGGCGCAGATCCTGCCATCGGTGCGGCGCGTCGTCACCGGATCGGTGTCGCCGCGTCCTACGGTCGTCTCGTGGTGATGCACCCGGTGGGCCCGCAGCCGCCAGAGGTGTACTGGTGGCGGCGGGGAATCGTCGCAGCCATCGTCCTCGGTGTGCTGGCAATCGGCTATGTCCTCTTCGGTGGCGGCGAGCCGGACGCCGTCCGCACTGTCGCGCGCAAGCAGTCCTCCGGGTCGCTGCTGGGCAGTCCCTCGCCGACTCCCACCCCGACCCTGGCGACGCCGAGCCCGGTGACGGCCTCGCCTCGGCCTGTGGTGACCGTCACCGTGACCAAGACTCCCAAGGCGACGCCGAGCCGGACGCCCGAAGCGACGGCGACGCCCACAGGGACGAAGACGCCGACGCCGACGCCGACCGCGACACGGACCGCGGTCACGGACTGCGCTGACCGCGCGATGGCGGTGTTCGTGGCGCCGGACTCCGAGGCCTACCCCGAGGGCACAACGCCGCGGTTCACGCTCGTCGTCCGCAACCTCGGCAAGGCCGCCTGTCGGCGCGACCTCGGGCCTCGCGCGCTGGAGCTCGTCGTGGCGAGCGCCACCAAGCCCGTGTGGAGCTCGGACCACTGCAAACCCGCGGGCACGAGCGATGTCGAGGTGCTCGAGCCAGGGGAGCGGTTCACCACGACGATGTCCTGGTCGCGGTGGAGGACGTCGGGTGGCTGCGCCACGCCGCGCCCGGTCGCGGGTCCCGGCAGCTACACGCTCCAGGGCCGGGCGGGTGAGGTGCGCAGCGAGAGCATAGGGTTCGTCCTGCGCTGAGGGCGTTCGGGCGGGCGCCCGCGGAGCGGGTCAGACGTAGCGCTCGAGGATCGAGGACTCCGCGAGCCGGGAGAGTCCCTCGCGCACCGTCCGGGCCCGCGACTCACCGACTCCCTCGACGGCCAGCAGGTCGTCGACTCCCGCGGCGAGCAGCTTCTGCAGGCTGCCGAAGTGGTCCACCAGCCGATCCACGACCATGCCCGGCAGCCGGGGGACCTTGGCGAGCAGCCGGTAGCCGCGCGGACTGGCGGCCGCGTCGAGCCCTTCACCGGCCACGGTGAACCCGAGGGCACGAGCGACCGTCGCGAGGTCTAGCAGCTCGGTCGCGCTCAGGGCGTCGAGCTCGCTGAGGACGTCCGGCACGGTGCGGACCCGCCGCCCGCCCTGCGCGGGCAGGTAGTCCCGCGCGATGAGCTCGCGCTCCGGCTCCACACCGCCGATAAGCTCGTCCAGCTGCAGCGAGAGCAGTCGCCCGTCGGTGCCGAGCTCGATGACGTAGCCGGCGATCTCGCCGGCGATGCGGCGCACCATCTCGAGGCGCTGGGCGACGGCGCTGACGTCGCGCACCGTGACGAGGTCCTCGATCTCGAGCGCCGACAGCGTGCCGGCGACCTCGTCCAGGCGCAGCTTGTAGCGCTCGAGCGTCGCGAGCGCCTGGTTGGCGCGGGAGAGTATCGACGTGGAGTCCTCGAGCGCGTAACGCACGCCGCCGACGTAGAGCGCGACGATCGACATCGACTGGCTCACCGAGATGACCGGGTAGCCCGTCTGCTTGGCGACGCGCTCCGCGGTGCGGTGGCGGGTGCCGGACTCGTCGGTGGGAATCGAGGGATCGGGCACCATCTGCACGGCCGCGCGCAGGATCTTGCCGGCCTCGCCGTCGAGAATGATGGCGCCGTCCATCTTCGCGAGCTCGCGCAGCCTCGTCGAGGAGAACTCGACGTCCAGGACGAAGCCGCCGGTGCACACCGACTCGACGGTCTTGTCGTAGCCGAGGACGATCAGTGCTCCGGTCCGGCCGCGCAGGATCCGCTCGAGCCCCTCACGCAGCTCCGTGCCGGGAGCGACGAGCGCGAGCGTTGAGCGGAGCAGGTCCTCGGGCGTCTGGCCCGTACGGTCGGTGACAACCACGGAACTCCCCGTCTACGAATGCTTGGTCGAGTCTACCGACGTGGACCGAGCCCGAGGACCTCCAGCGCCTTCGAGACGTCGCTCACCTCAATCGCCGCCAGCCCGCCCGCGCGCTCGGTCGTGCCCGCGGGCACGAGAGCTCGCCGGAACCCCATCCGTGCGGCCTCGCTCAGCCGCCGGCGAAGCGCCGTCACGGGCCGCACCTCGCCGGCGAGCCCCACCTCGCCGATGGCGACGACGTCGCTCGGGACGGGTCGGTCGCCGCGGGAGCTGGCGAGGGCGAGCAGGAGCGCCAGGTCCGCGGACGGCTCGCTCAGCCGCACGCCGCCGACGGTGGCGGCGTAGACCTCGCAGTCGCCGAGCCGCACGCCGCCGCGCCGGTCGAGCACGGCCAGGACCATCGCCAGGCGCGCGGAGTCGAGCCCGCTCGTCGCCCGGCGAGGCGTGGCCATCTGTGCCGGGCTAACCAGAGCCTGGACCTCCGCGAGCAACGGTCGCGTCCCCTCGACCGTGACGGTCACGCAGGTGCCGGCCACCGGGCTGGCATGCCGCGAGAGGAAGAGCCCGGTCGGGTCGGCGAGGCCGGCGATGCCGTCATCGCGCAGGTCGAAGCAGCCGACCTCGTCCGCGGCTCCGTAGCGGTTCTTCACCGCACGAACCAGCCGCAGCCGGGAGTGCCGGTCGCCCTCGAAATGAAGGACCACGTCGACGAGATGCTCGAGCACTCGCGGCCCAGCGATGGAGCCGTCCTTCGTCACGTGTCCGACGACGACCGTCGTGATGCCGTGCTCCTTGGCGACTCGGATCAGCGAGGACGCCACCTCGCGGACCTGGCTCACGCCCCCGGCGGAGCCCTCGACCTGGGCGGAGGCCACCGTCTGGACCGAGTCGACGACGACCATGGCCGGCCGCACCTGCTCGATGTGGCCCAGCACGGCGGCCAGGTCCGTCTCCGCGGCGAGGAACAGCTCACGGTCCAAGGCGCCGATGCGGCCGGCCCGCAGCCGGACCTGCGCCGCTGACTCCTCTCCCGTGACGTAGAGCGTGCGCGGCCCTGACCGGGCGACGCGCGCGGCGACGTCGAGCAGCAGGGTGGACTTGCCCACTCCCGGCTCGCCGGCGAGCAGCAGCACGGACCCGGGAACCAGCCCGCCCCCCAGCACCCGGTCAAGCTCCTCGATCCCCGTCGCGCGGGCGCGGGCAGCCTCGACGTCGACCTCGGCGATCGGACGGGCGGCCGGTCCGCCAGGGACAGCGGCGACCGTCCGGGCGAGGACCCGACCGACGTCCTCGACGCTGCCCCACGCCTGGCACTCCCCACAGCGCCCCACCCACTTGGCCGCCTGCCAGCCGCACTCCGCGCACCGGTAGCTCGCCTTGTCGCGCACCGCGCGCACTGCTGCCTTCGCCACGACTGCCACGCTAAGGCGAGGGACCGACAGAAACAGGCGTCGGCGCGCGGTGCGGAGTGTGGATCACGGCATGATCTACCGAGGCGTCCTCGCCGTTATGACGGAGATGGCCCGATATGGCTATGGCCGCCAGCCGCGCCGCGCTGGCAGTGTTCGCGGGAGGTCCTCCCTCAGCCCCGCAGGAGAACGCCGTGCGCCCAGCCGCATCAGTCCTCGCCGCCCTGCTGGCGCTGTGTGTCACCGGCTCGGTGACCTGTCCCCGCCAGGCCGCAGCGGTGGGCCCGACGTGCCGTGGGAAGGCGGCGACCGTGGTCGGCACCACCGGCAGCGACACGCTCAGCGGCACCGCCGGCGCGGACGTCATGGTCGGGCTCGACGGCGCAGACACAATCCGCGGATTCGGCGGCAGCGACGTGGTCTGTGCCGGTGGCGGTGACGACGTCGTCTACGGCGACGCGGGAGCCGATCAGCTCGACGGTGGACAGGGGGACGACAACATCATCGGTGGGCTCGGCGCGGACGTCGTCGCCGGTGGCCCCGGTGTGTACGACGTGTCGCTCTACTCGGACCTGGCGTCCACCACGCCCGTCACGGCACGGCTCGGTGCGGGGACGGCGGTCGCCGGAGGCGTCACGGACACGCTTACCGGGGTGGAAGGCGTCGTCGGCACCGCCGGCCGCGACACTCTCGTGGGCTCGGGCGGTATTAACTTGCTCTTCGGTGTCGGCGGCGACGACGTGGTGGACGGTGCAGGGGGATTCGACTACGCCGGCTTCCTCGTGGCGGCCGTCACGGCGAGCCTCGCGACGGGGACCGCCACAGGGGAGGGCCGCGACACCCTGCGGAACACCGAAGGACTTCTCGCCGGAGTCAGCCCCAGCACGCTGACCGGGTCCGCATCGGCCAACGTACTGATCGGTGAGGCCGGCGCCGACACGCTGCGCGGCGGCGGCGGGGACGACACCCTCGCCGGTGCCGAGGGCAATGACACCCTCGCCGGGGAGGGCGGCGCGGACCGCCTCGTCGGCGGCCCCGGCAGCGACAAAGTCGTCGGCGGCGGCGGGTGGAACACCGCCGCGTACGACTCCGCAGGCGGCGGCGTGACCGTGAACCTGGCCACCGGGACCAGTGCCGGAGCGGACGGGACGGACGCGCTCTCCCAGATCCAGAGCGTCGTCGGCAGCCGGTACGCCGACAAGCTCACCGGCGACGGCGCATCGAACCGTCTGGCCGGGCTCGGCGGCGCCGACGCGCTCGTCGGCAACGGCGGGGACGACATGCTGGAGGGTGGCAAGGGCAGCGACACCGGCAACGGCGGTAGCGGCAACGACGCGTGCTCGGCGGTGGAGTCCCGCACCTCCTGCGAGAAGACGCTCACGGCCACGGTGACAGCCGGAGCGACCTCCGGCGTGGCGCCGGCGACCGACGCGTCCGCGGACGGCGACGTCGTGGTGTCGGTGCGCACGGCGGGACAGCTCTACGGCTACCTCGACCGCGGCACCGACCCGATCACCTGCGAGAGCGAATACACGGCGAACGTGCACGTGACGCCGCCGATGATCTACTCGATCTCGGGGCTGCAGGAGGACGTCTCCTGGACCCCGATGCTCTACCGCTGGGACCCCGCCTCCCAGACCTGGGTCTACCAGGTCCAGGGCGCGACCTGGCGGCAGACCGCCTTCTCCACCGGCTCGGGCAACGGGATGCTGTTCCAGTTCGGCTACGGCGCCATGCAGAACGGCTTCTCGATCCTGCAAGCCGGCTACTACCGCGTCGCCGACTACGTCGTCTGGAACCAGTACCAGGACACCTACGCGTTCGACTGGGCCGGCACGCACATCTTCCAGACCGAGCTGATGGTGACTACACAGCGCGTGTACGACGAGTGGTGCTACTTCGCGCCGTCCGGCGCGGCGGCGACCGCGGAGGTGGGCGGAAGCGCCCCGCCGCGCGGTGCGCCACTGCCGAGCCGCCCGCCGGCGCTGCGCTGACCGGCGC
>JALYMU010000073.1 GCA_030773595.1 Actinomycetota bacterium
CGCCCTGTGCCGGCGACACCACCGACTCAAAACCCACCACGGCTGGAACATCCAAGCCGGCCCGAACGCCACCACCATCTGGACCAGCCCCACCGGACACGTCTACCGCACCCAACCCCCCGACCAAAGACCAGCGATCCTCGCCACCACACATCGACACCACGACGACCCCGACGGAGACGACGCCGACGACAGCGAAGGGTCATGAATCCACGGATGTCACCCCGACCCTCGCTTCCCCGTGCCCGGGGGTCCGCGTCAGTCGATGATCTCGTCGTCCGGCTGCTTGTGCGGGAAGGAAGTCCGTACTGGACGCACGAGGTCGTCGGCGTAGCGCTGAATCAGGTCGAGGTTGCGGTCGGCGAGGTGGTCGAAGACCTGTGGCACGCTGGATCCGGGGGTGAGTGACCGCAGAGCGGCGTCCGGGTCGAGTCGGGCCGTGACCCAGCACTCGTGGGTCGCGGCACGGGCCACCACCTCGGCGACCGGAGTGACGATCATGGAGTTGCCGAAGTAGAGGACGCCGGTCGGATCCATCCCGGTCGCATTGGCGCCGACGACGTAGACGTGGTTGTCGTAGGCGCGGGCGCGGTTCGTGAGCTCCCAGATGTCGGCCGACCTCAGCAGCGCCGACGGGCGGGCGATGACCTCGGCTCCCTGGACGGCTTGGATGCGCGCCAGCTCGGGATAGTCGCCGTCGAAGCAGATCACCATGCCGATGCGGCCGAGCTCGGTCTCGACGACACAGACCTCGTCGCCCGGTGTCGCCCAGCCTCCGCGCGAGCGCATCTCCGTGCAGAACGGATGGGTCTTGCGGTAGACCCCGAGGACGTCGCCGTCCGGGCCAAGCAGCGCGGAGGAGTTGTAGACGACTCCGCGCTCCGGCCCGCGCTCGTAGGTCCCGATCACCACGTGGATGCCGCGCGAGCGGGCCACCTCCTGCACCGGCTCGGTCACCGGCCCGGGGATGTCGCTCACGAGGTCCCAGAGGTCCTCCGCGCTGCAGCCGGGAGTGAACCCGGTGGTGACGGTCTCCGGCAGCACGACGAGGTCGGCACCGCTGCCGTCGGCGCACCGGGTGACCCACTCGGCCGCGCGGCGGACGTTGTCCTCGACCGACTCCTTGCTCAGCGGACCAGGAGTCGGCGCGAGCTGGACGGCGGCGGCGGTGAATGCTCTCATCTGGACCTCCTGTCCTCACGGTAGGTGGCGTGCGCGGCGGCGAGAACGGCGACCTGTGCCAAAGACGGCGACCGCTGGCGGGCCGGTTCTCCCGGTCGCTACCTCATCGAGGAGGCGCGGCGCGAAGGGATGTCCGGTCCGACGGTGTCCGACCGGACCGGACCGTCAACGGCGCACGCGGCGACGGTAGCCGCGCCCGGGATGCCAGGACTCGATGACGAGGTGGTCCGCCGGCTCGCCGATCGTCGTCAGGACGACTTCCGTGACGTCGATGTCGAACGTGTGGCCCTGCTCGCCCGGCGAGCCGGCGGAGATCTCGACCGCCCGGCCCGAGACCTTCGCCTCGCCCCTCCACGCGCCCGGGCTGTCCTCCGGCGGGTCGACCGTGGGGCTGTGCACCGCGAGGCGGGGGTCGCGGCGCAGGTCGAGGGTCTTGACCGCGCCCGGCATGCTGCCCAGGCGCAGCTGCCCGTCGGAGGAGAACTCGACCTCCGTGCCGCTGATCCTCGGGGACCCGTCACGTCGCAACGTCGCCATCGTCGCGTGCTTGCCCACGGCGAAGCACTCGCGCACCCGTCCCGCGAGCTCGGGAGCCTCACGGACCACGTCGTTCCATCGCACCATCCGCTCAGCGTGGCAGGGGCCACCGACAGGCTGACGCCGGAAGTGGCGTTCGAGAGCCGGGAGGACGCTCAGGTCCGCGGGCCACGCCCCAGCCGCCACCCGATGACGACACCGGAGAGTGCGATCGCGGCGCCGGCGACGGCGGCGAGCAGAACTGCGGCCACGCCCTGGGCCGGCGACGGCTGCCCCGACGGCTGCCCCGCCACCGGCTGGCCTGACGCGTCGCGTGCGGGGACCTGCTGTCCCGCAATGAGCGCACCCGCTGCCGCGGCGTCCGGACCACCGGCGCCACCGTGCGCCGCAGCGGCCGCCATAACCGGCGCCGTGCCGGTGAGCACGTCGTCCACGGCACGGAAGAACTCGCCCGCCGTCTTCTTGGCGACGCCGCTGAGGACGCGTTGCCCGACTCCCCCGATCATTCCGCCGACGACGGCATCCGCGTCGTAGTCCAACCGGGTGCTGCCGTCACCGGCGTCGGTGAGCCTGACCGCCACATCCGCGCTGACCGTGCCGGGAGCACCGGCGCCGATGGCGCGCAGGACGAACGCGTCGGGCGGTCGCTGCTCGGCGAGCTGCACGTCACCCTGGTAGGTCCCCTTGATCGACGCCACTCCCGCCGACACGGTCATCCGGTAGTGGTCCGGACCGATCTCGTCGAGTCGCTCGCAGCCCGGGATGGTCCGCGCCAGCACCGCCGGGTCGTTGAGCGCGCCCCAGACCTTCTCGACGGGCGCGTGCAGGAGCGCCTCGCCCCGAACCTTCATCCGTGATCCTCCTCAGGACTCGTCACGACGCCGAGCCGGAGCATGGCTCAGGGCCCGTCCCCGTAGGTGTAGGCCACGCCGTGCGTGGCGGGCACGGCGCCAACCCGTGCGCCGCGGCGTACGGGCGGCACCTCCCCCGCGGCGAACCGCTCGCGCAGATGGTGCAGCTCGCTCGGTGACACCGGCATGCCGGTGATCCGAAAGCCCTCGGCGTCCTCGATGGCCGCCGCGATCGCCGCCGAGCCCGGAATGACGCCGGCCTCCCCCGCTCCCTTGATCCCGAGCGGGTTGAGCGGCGAGGGCGTCTCGAGGTGGTCGACCTCGATGCGGGGGACCTCAGTGGCGTAGGGCATGAGGAAGTCCATGAACGACGCGTTGAGCAGCTGGCCGTTGTCGTCGTACTCCATCCGCTCGTACAGCGCTCCGCCCACGCCCTGCGCCACGCCCCCGTGCACCTGACCCTCAACGATCATCGGGTTGATCAGCCGACCGCAGTCGTGGACGACGCAGTAGCGCAGTATCCGCACCTCGGCAGTGTCGGGATCGGTCTCCACGACCACCGCGTGCATGCCGTTCGCGAAGGTCGAGCGCAAGGGCGAGTAGTAGTCCGTGCCCTCGAGCCCCGGGGCGCCGCCTTCGGGCACCGGCGGAGTTGACGTGTCGCCGATCGCGAACTGCGTCGCGGCACGGGCGGCCTCGTCGAACGCGTAGCGCAAGGGGTTGGACAGCACCGCCACCGTCGACAGAGCGATGGAGGCCTCGGGGTTGCCCTTGACCCGCACGACCCCGTCGACCATCTCCAGGTCGCCGGGGTCGGCCTCGAGCGCGTCACCCGCCACCCGAAGCGCCTTGTCCCGCACCTTGCGCGCCGCGAGCGCGATCGCCGAGCCGCTGACCACCGCGGCCCGCGAGGCGAACGTCCCGACGGCGTAGCCGAAGCGCCGGGTGTCCCCCGTGGTCACCTCGACGTCCTCGAGCGGCACGCCGAGCTCGTCCGCCACGATCTGGGCGAACGCGGTGAAGTGCCCCTGCCCCTGCGTGGTCAGGCCGGTCGCCACGCGGACCTTGCCGGAGGTCTCGACGACGACGTGTCCCCCTTCGTACGGACCGACGCCGGTGCCCTCGACGTAGCACGCGACCCCGATGCCGACGCGCCGTCCTTGCGCCCGCGCCTGTTCGCGGAACTCCTCGAAGTCATCCCACCCGACCAGCGCGCGCAGCTTGCGCAGCGACTCCGGGAAGTCGCCCGAGTCATAGATGAGCGGACGGCCGTCCTGGAACGTGAGCCCGTGGTCGTAGGGCATCTCCTCGGGCTGGATGAAGTTGCGCTCCCGCACCACGGTGCGGTCCAGACGGAGCTGCTCGGCGATGGCGTCCATTGTCCGCTCCATCGCATAGACACCCTGCGGCCTCCCTGCACCTCTGTACGGCGTGACGATGACGGTGTTCGTGTACAGCGACCAGAACTCACACCGGTAGGCGCCCGGCTTGTAGGGGCCGAGCAGCTGTGTCGAGGTGATGAGCGGGACGATGATGCCGTACGGCGTGTAGGCACCGTTGTCGTGCCAGAACCGCACGTCGAGGCCGAGGACGTGACCGTCCTCGTCGAACCCGACGCGGATCCTCTGCAGCTGCCCGCGCTCGTGCGCCGAGGACACGAAGTGCTCGCGCCGGTCCTCGACCCACTTCAGCTCGCGGTCGAGGTTGCGCGCCGCCCACGGCACCAGGACCTCCTCCGGCCACGGGTGCATGATCTTCACACCGAAGCCGCCGCCCACGTCGGGCGCGATGCACTCGACCTTGCCGAGCGGCAGACCGAGCTTCGCCGCCACCGCGGCGCGCACACTGGTCGTCGTCTGGGTCGAGGAGTAGACGCGCAGGCTCCCGTCGGCGGCGTCCCACCGGGCGTAGACCCCGCGCCCCTCCATCGGCATGCTCGCGCTGCGCTCGATGGACAGGTCCAGCTCCAGCACGTGCGGGGCCGTCGCGAGCGCCCCCTCGACGTCACCGACCTCCTGCACCAGGTGCGCCGCGACGTTGTCGGGTACGTCGGGGTGGACCAGCCGTGCGGCGGCGCGCGCCGCCTCGATTCCCACGACAGGCGGTAGCACGTCGTAGGCCACCCGGATCCGCTCGCACGCGTCCTCGGCGACGTAGCGGTCCCGCGCCACGACCATGACGACCGGCTCGCCGACGTGGCGGACCACCCCGTCCGCCAGCGCGTGTCCCGTGCGCGGCGCGTGCAGCGCCGGGTGCGGGATCAGCAGCGGCATGGGCTCGGCGGCCGCCCCCGGCAGGTCCTCCCAGGTGTAGATCGCCACGAGCCCGTCGACGTCGAGCGCGTCGGTCACGTCGATGTCGACGACGCGTGCGTGGGCGTGCGGCGAGCGGACGAACGCCGCGGCCAGCGCGTCGTGGCCAAGGTCGTCGAGGTATCGACCCATGCCCGCGACGAGCCGCAGATCCTCCGTGCGCAGGACGGACGCACCGACCGACCGGGTCGTCATGGCGGACCCTCGCCCGAGGAAGCGGCGGATGCAGGAGGCGCCGTCGTCCCTGCCGTGCCGGCCTCCGCACGCCGGATCTGCGCCGCCCGCAGGACCGACCGCACGATGTTCTGGTAGCCGGTGCACCGGCAGAGGTTGCCGGCGACCGCCTCGCGCGCCTCGTCCTCCGTCGGGTCCGGGTTGTCCTCGAGGAAGCCGGCAACCGTCGTGAGGAAGCCCGGCGTGCAGAAGCCGCACTGCAGCCCGTGACACTCGCGGAACGCCTGCTGCACCGGGTGCAACGAGCCGTCCGGCCCGGCCAGCCCCTCGACCGTCGTGAGCTGGGCTCCGTCCACGGTCGCAGCCAGCAGCAGGCAGGAACGCACGGGGGCGCCGTCGAGCAGGACCGTGCAGGCCCCGCAGACCCCATGCTCACAGCCGACGTGCGTACCGGTCAGCCGCAGGTCGTGGCGCAGTGCGTCGGAGAGGAGGCGCCGGGCCGGGACCCGCATCCGCCGCAGGACGCCGTTGACGGTGAGGCTGACGTCGACGCTCTGCTCGGTCCCCGGCACCGGGCCGGCGTCGTGCACCGTCACGGGGTCCACGGGTCATCCTCCTGCGGGTCGGACGAGTCGAGCGTCCGCACCGCACGCCCGTGGGACTGCGCCAGGGCGCGTACGGCGAGCACGCGCGCCAGGTGCCCCCGGTAGGCGGCACTCGCGTGGATGTCCGCCTCCGGTTCCACGGCCGAGTCGACGGCGTCGCCGATCGCGGCCCACCTGGCCTCGCCCTCGCGCGCCTCCACGGCACCTGTCACGTCGACGACCACGGGGACCGGGCCCATCGAGATGAAGCCGAGCCGAGCCGAAACCACCGCGTCGTCCTCGTCGACGGTCACCGTTGACCCGACGCCGCAGACGGCGTAGTCACCGTGGCGGCGCGCGACCTCGACGAAGGCCGTCCCGGTACGCCGCGGGGCTGCGGGGAAGAACGCCTCGACCGCGAGCTCGCCGGGACGAGTCGCCGACTCCAGCGGGCCGGTGAAGAACTCGCCGGCCGCCACCGTCCGGCGCCCGCCGGCGGATGCGAGCTCGACGCACCCACCGAGCAACGCGAGGACGGCCGTCATCTCACCCGACGGGTCGGCGTGTGCAAGGCTCCCGACGGTCGTGCCGCGGTTGCGGATCACGGGATGAGCGACCAGCCGGAGCGCCTGGCCCAGCAGCGGCTGGACCGCGCGCGCGTCCGCGTCGCGCTCCACCTGCGCGTGGCGCGCCAGGGCCCCGACGCGGACACCCTCCGGCGAGGAGCGGACGTAGGCTAGCTCGCTCAGCCGGTTGACGTCCACGAGGTGCTGCGGCGCGGCGAGGCGCATGGTCAGGATGGGGACGAGGCTCTGCCCGCCGGCGAGCACCTTGCCGTCGGAGCCGAGCCTGCCGAGGACGTCCAGCGCCTCGTCGAGGGACTCCGGCCGGGAGTAGGCGAACGGCGACGGCTTCACCGGGGAGGTCCTCCTTTCCCATGACCGCGGTCGGGACCACGTCGCAGCGTGCCAGGCCCGGCCAGGACGACGAACCGGGAGTAGCCGGGGCACTCGCCCGGACGCGTCCCGGTCTCGAGCCTCTGCCGTCTCGAGCCTAGGAGCCGAGCCGGGTGGCGCCACCTGAGCTCCCGGCGTCCCCGGGCGCACGCGGGCCCGCTGCCGTGGCGTGCCGGCTCGCATCCCTTCCCTCGCGGCCGCTGTCCTGCCGCGAGGTGCCGGCGGCGTCGGTCTCGAACCCCACCTCCCCGAGCGTGGCCCGGTCCGGCGTGTGCTCGAAGGTGCCCGCGGGCGTGTCGAGCGCCTCCCGCATGTGCGCCGGCGCCAGTGCCCGGAGCAGGTGGTAGCCGACGAGGACCACGATCGTGCCCAGCGCGATGCCCTCGAGCGTGAACGTCTCGGTGACCTGGTGGCGCACCGGTCCGATCGCCAGGATCAGACCCGCCCCGATCGGTACGAGGTTGATCGGATTGGCGAAGTCGACGCGGTTCTCGACCCAAATCTTGGCGCCGAGCAGGCCGATCATGCCGTACAGCACGACGGTGATGCCGCCGAGGACGCCGCTCGGAGTGGCGGCGATCAGCGCACCGAACTTCGGGCAGAGCCCGAACAGGATCGCGACGACCGCGGCCACGTAGTAGGCGGCGGTCGAGTAGATGCGGGTCGCCGCCATGACGCCGATGTTCTCCGCGTACGTCGTGGTGGGCGAGCCGCCGACGGACGTCGCGACCGCGGTGCCGACGCCGTCGGCCATGATCGCGCGCCCGATCATCGGGTCGAGGTCGGTGCGCGTCATCGCGCCGACCGCCTTGACGTGGCCGGTGTTCTCGGCGATCAGCGCGATGACCGCAGGGAGCACCAGCAGGACCGCGGAGAACCGGAACTCCGGCGCGGTGAAGTCGGGCAGGCCCACCCAGTCGGCCTGCCCGACCCCGGCGAAGCTCAGCCGGTCGTGCGGCTCGACCTTCATGCCGTTGGCCGGGTTCGGCGAGGTGATGGGTCCGGACACGAGGTCCAGGACCCAGGACAGGGCGTAGCCGAAGACCAGCGCGAGCAGGATCGCGACGCGTCCCAGGAAGCCGCGCAGCAGGACGGTCATCAGGAACAGCGCCGTCATCGTCGCCAGCGCGACCCACTGGTCGACCGGCCAGTAGAAGTCCGCGACGACGAAGGCCAGGCCGAAGCCGATCAGCATGACGACCGCGCCCGTGACAACGGGCGGGAAGACCCGGTGCAGCGCGGCCACGCCGAGCATCTGGATGGCGACGCCGGCGACCGCGAGCACGAGTCCGGCGACGAGGATCGCGCCGGTGACCGTGCTGTCCGTCGCGTCCTGCGCGGCCCGGATCGCGAACACGCCGCCGACGAAGGACGCGCTCGTGCCGAGATAGCTGGGCACGCGGTTCTGCGTGAGAAGAAGGAACAGGATCGTCGCGACGCCCGACATCATGATCGCGAGGTTCGGGTCGAGGCCCATGACGACGGGGAAGACGAACGTCGCGCCGAACATCGCGATCACGTGCTGGGCGCCGATGCCCACGGTGCGGCCCCAGGACAGCCGCTCGTCCGGGCGCACGACCTCACCGGGCGGCGGCGTCCTGCCGCCGTGGACGACCTTCCAACCGAACGACATCCTCCGACCCCTCCTCGGGCCAGGGCCGGCTCCGGGCCCCGATGGTCCGTGCCGGCCGAGGTGCATGCGTGTGCATGCGGTCCCTGCGCCGGAGTGTGACGCGGGTCACCGCTGGGCGTCAGGTTGTCGGAAAACTAGAACCGGTGGGGGGAGGCCACACCGTCGAGTTCTGCCAGGCGCCGACGGCGCGCGTTGGCGATTTGCGGCGAACGACCCGAACGGCCCGCATCCGGGGCTCAGACGCCGCGCATCCGGCGTACGGCGAGGGCCAGCAAGAGGTTCAGCCGCAGGTTGGGGTCACTCGTGAACGGCCCGACCAGGCGCTCGAGCTTGGCGATGCGATAGCGCAGCGTGTTGTAGTGGAAGTGCAGGACGCGCGCGGTCTCGGCGACGTTGAGGTTCGTCTCGAGCAGGACCTCCAGCGTGCGGGTCAGGTCGGCGGCCTCCGCGTCGTCGCGTGTGACGAGCTCCCCCAGCGTCTCGGTCATGAAGTCGCGCAGCTCCGCGGTGTCGTCCACCAGGCTCAGCAGACGGAAGACCCCGAGCTCATCGAAGTGCGCGACGGCCCCGGGGCCGTGCATGCGCCGCCCGACGTGCACGGCCTTGCGGGCGTGCTCGTAGGCCTGCCGCAGGCCCGCCGCGGTGGTGACCCGGCTCACCCCGGTGGAGAAGGACCGGCGGCCGCCGCCGCCGTCGCCGGCGACGCGAACCACGACGTCACGGACCATACGGTCGACCTCGCCGTCGATGGGTACGCCGAGCACCGCGACGACCTCCTGGCTGAAACCGGCGACGGGTGCCCTGGGGTCTCGAGGCCGGACGACGGTCTCCCAGCCGAGTGCGAAGCGCTCCTGGACCGGACGCAGGGGGACACCGGCGTCCACCGCGGCGGCACCCGCGGCGGGGTCGAGCTGCGCGACAAGAACCACCACGGACCGGTCGATGTCCCAGCCCAGCGAGGCTGCCTGGTGGACTGCCTGGTCCGCCGGGACCCGGCCCGCGAGCAGGTCACGCAGGAAGTGGCCTTGGTACTTGCTCTCGACCGCGCTGACCGCGAGCTGCTTGGTGACCGCCAGCGCCGCGACCGTCGCCGCGCGCTCGACGACGTCGACGTCACCCTCGCAGCGCTCCCCCGTCGGTGAGTAGGCGACGATCCGCCCGTGGTCGACCCCACCGGCCACCACCGCCACGACGACGTGGTTGGCCGCGGACCCGCCGTGACCGTGCAGGCCCACCCGTTCGCGCTCGGTTCGGAACCGGCCGCTGGCGTCGAAGCACTCGGAGGTCTGTGCGGCGGCTACGTCCTCAACCGCCCCGGCCTCCACGAGGACCCGCCCGTCGGGCGTCGTCATCATCACCGCACCACCGAGGAGCGCCACCAGCTCGGAGGCGACCTCGGGCAGGCCGCCGCCGTCGAGCACGACCCGGACGAGCGCCCGGTGGACCTCCTCGGAGCGGGCCAGCACGGCGGCCTGGCGGTTCAGCACGTCGGTCAGGACCTGGTTGATGACCTCGTCGAAGCCGATGTGCCGGGGCAGCGCGATGACGGGGAAGCCCCGGCGGTCGGCCTCGGCGAGCATGTCCTCCGGGAGGGCCTCCAGGTAGCGTCCGCGCTTCACGGCCAGGGCGGCGAGCCCGCGCTCGTCGAGGTCGGCGACCAGCGCGGCGAGGCCCGCAGCGTCGTGGCGCAGTGGGTAGCCGGTCGTCAGGAGCAGCTCGTCGGGCTTCACCCACGGCAGGATGTCGGGGACCTCCATCACGTTGAGGCGGCGCACCAGCCGGCCCAGGCCGCCCCCGCCCGCGACCACCTCGGCGCCGTGCAGGCTCGACGCCCGCAGGACCTCCTCGACCCGAAGACCCACCGGCAGTGCGTCCGAGCCAACGCGTGGGGATGCCTCCCGCGCCGCTGGCAGTTCCAGCGAAGGACGACCGGTCTCGTTGGCAAGATTGCCCATGCAGGCGACGGTAGCGCTCGCACTAGCGTCGCGGGACGAAACACGTCGGACGCGACGCTCGGGGAGGCCCGCTCCGTGACGACAATGCCCGCCGCAGCGCCCGAGCCGCTGCGCGCGCTGCTCACCGGCAGCCGCCGGCCCTCGCGCCTGCTCGGCGCGGGGCGCGAGGCGGCCTACGTCGTGACCGATGACGGCACGGTCCTGGCCCTGCTGAGCGCCGAGGCCGTCCGCCTTCCCTTCGGGCTCGTGCTCGCGCCAGGTGTCGGCGCGCCATGGCGAGGTCTCGACGCGGGCGCGGCATGCACCGTCGGTGCGGGGCACGTCGAGCTGGACGTCGTGCCGCCGTCGGTGTCGCCGTCGGTGTCGGTGTCGCCGTCGGTGTCGCTGTCCGTGTCGCTGTCCGTGACGCGGTGGTGGCGCGCTCCCCTCCCACGCCGGCCCCAGTCCCCGGGAGCCCTGGCCCGGGGCCTCGCGACCCTCGCCGAGCTGCTGCCTGCATGTGACGACGCGCCCGACGTCACCGGGCGTCCGGGTCTGGACCCGCGGCTGCTCGGCGACGGGCCGGGCCTCACGCCGTACGGCGACGACGTGCTCGCCGGGCGCCTGCTCGCACTGCACGCAGCTCGCCGGTGGCGTCCCGCCACCGCGGGCGCGCTTCCCGCGCCGGCCGCGGGTCTCCCCCACCACGTCGTGGCGCTCCTGCACCTGGCGGAGCACCGCACCACCGCCGTGTCGGCCGCGTGCCTGCGTGCCGCGGCGACAGGTCACGGCGTGCCGCAGGTCGTGGCGCTGCTCGACGCGGTCGGCGGCAACGGCGACGTCTTACGCGCGCTGTCCGGACTGCTGCGGGTCGGTCACACCTCCGGGCACGGCCTCGCGGTCGGCGTGCTCACTGGGTTGACCAGCGGCACGGAGGCAGGCGACGTCCGTGGGGCCTCCCAATGCGCGCCGTACGCCGGGACGCTCGGTGTGCGGACTCCGCGCCGCCGCCCGCGGAGGCTGCCGGCATGACGACGACCGTCGAAGTGCGCAGCGGGGTGTACCACGACTCGGTGACGCTGCTGCAGGTGAGCCGGACGGTCACGGGCGGCGACGGTGTCGAGGCGGCGATCGTCGCCATGGCGACCGAGCTCAACGTCGAGCTCGCGCGTGACATGGGCTTCGACGTACCGGCCGCGGGGCCGAACGACCTGCTGGTGGCGGTGCGCGCGGTCGACGACGAGGCCGCGTCCGCGGCCCTCGCGGTCGTGACCGCGCAGCTCGCTGCGGGTGCCCGGGGTCGCGGTGCCGGCACGGGCCCGGACGACCAGCCCGCGCTCACGACGTCCTCCGCGCTGCGGCGGACCGGCGCACCGCTGGTGCTCGTCTCCGTGCCCGGGCCGTCGGCCTTCCCCGAGGCGATGGACGCCCTGGAGGCCGGGTCGCACGTGCTCGTCTTCAGCGACAACGTCCCGGTCTCACAGGAGGTCCGACTCAAGGACGAGGGGGCGCGGCGGGGGCTGCTCGTCATGGGACCCGACTGCGGGACCGCGGTCGTGGGCGGCGTCGGACTCGGCTTCGCCAACGTCGTCCGCCCCGGGCCCGTGGGGCTCGTCGCGGCCTCCGGCACGGGCGCCCAGCAGCTGCTGTGCCTGCTCGATGCCGCGGGAGTCGGCGTGAGCCACTGCCTCGGCGTCGGCGGGCGCGACCTGTCCGCCGACGTCGGTGCGCGGGCGACGCGGCAGGCGCTGCGGATGCTGGACGAGGACCCGGCCACCGAGCTGATCGTGCTGGTCTCGAAGCCGCCGGCGAAGGCAGTCGAGGACGAGGTGCGCGCGTTCGCGGCCACACTGGCGACGCCGGTCCAGCTGGCGCTGCTCGGGCGTGGCCGCCCGGACCTGACCGCGGCGGCACGAATCGCCGTCCGCGCGATCGGCGGGACATGGGAGCAGCCGCGGTTCTGGCCCGCGCCGGAGGTCGGCGCCGGTGCTTCGGACGGCACGGGCGGCAGCGCCGGTGGCGCTGCCGGCACAACGG
>JALYMU010000074.1 GCA_030773595.1 Actinomycetota bacterium
ACCGCGGCGTAATCGGTCGCGGGCTGGTACTGCACCGGGATCCCGAGCTCCTCAGTCAGGTACTGCGCCAGGCTGCCGAAGCGCTCCTCGAGCAAGGCGACGTCCTGGTCCGGGATGCCGCCGATCACCAATGTGGGAGGCGCTGTCGCAGCGTCGGAGCCCAGGGAAGCGCAGGCGCCGAGAGAGGCCGCGAGCAGGGTCGCAGTCAAGGTCGCGCGGAGCCGAGAGATGAGATCTCCAACCACGGGGACGGGGTGGGTCTGGCACGACCCGCCACCACTCTATGCGCGATCGTCAGGGGTACGCCGCCGCCGCGCGAGAAGCGCTCCAAGCTGTGTTGCCCGACTCAGACCGGTCAATCCCAGAACCGGCCGACGAACAGGGCACCGTGTTGCGCTGCATGAGCACGCAGCCCCGGAGGCCGCCGCTGATCTGCAGCGTGGACGCACGCCCTTCGGCGGGCTGCCGCGAGTTCGCTGCGCAGGTGGTCCGCCATCGGCCAGCCGACGACGCGGCGGCTGAAGCAGTCCGGACGACGGCGAGGTAGTACCAGCCCTGGCCGGTGCGGTGCTGGGTGATGTCGGCGACGTAGAGGCGGTCGGGCACGTCCGGGCGGAAGTTCCGATCGACGAGGTCCACCGATGGGGTCGCCGCTTGGTCGCGGCGGGTGCACCCGCGCAGCCGCCGGCGGTGCACGCCCTGCTTGCCCGTGCAGCCCATGAGACGTTCCACCCGCGCGTAGCTACTGCAACGGCAGCCGCCTCTGCCGTGTCGTCGAAGCGATGGGGTTCACCGTGCCCGAACAGGAGGCCCCCCAAGACGGTGCCGGTAGTCGTGGCCACCGGAACGGCAAGGTAGCTGCGGACGCCGACGTGCCCTGACGGCACGCCAGTGGGTGGCTGCGTTCCTCCCGTATCGCCGGTCGCTGAGGAGGTCGTCGATGCGTACGGGCTCACGGTCGGAGAAGGTGGGAGCGAAGACGGCCGTGTGCCGGACCGGCACCTCGTCCGGGAAGTCCGCCGGTCCTGCGCCCGCCAGAGCGTAGAGGTCAAGGCGGCGTCCCTGGTCATCCTCGCCGTTGTAGAAGAACGCGCCGTAGGCGGGGCCGGTGAGGCCGGACGCCTGTCGCGTAACCGTCTTGAGCGCGCCCCGCAGGTCTTGATCGCCCAGCCCGGCAGCCATCTCTGCGATCTCGAGCAGCTCGCTGCGTGATGAGGAGGGCCTGGCGTGTTGCCCCCTCCTGGCATCGGTCACGGTCCGAGGTTAACTCGCTACGACGAGGTGGAGGCGCAGGGCGTGGTCGAGCGCATCTACGCCGAACTCGAAGCCGACGGCGTCGCCGGCTCAGTCGGGTGGGCTCCGATCACCGTCCTGCGCGGCTTCCCCGCGGCCTTAGCGGAAGCGGATGAGGCGATGTACGCGGCGAAGCGGGAGCGTCGCGCCCGGCGCGCCGCCTGACCCCCGGCGAGGCGACAACGCGTCCTGCGACGCCAAAGCGTCCAATCCTGCGCTCCTGCCGAGGCTCGCGCCTCAGAGACCGAGACCACACAGCCGAGAGACGAGTCTCAATGGGGCCGCGACGGTTGCCGATCAAAGAGGGAAGGAGGTCCGACTGCGGGCCCGCGCAGCGGAAGGCCACGAGCAGCATGTGGGATGTCGTGGAGCAGCGCCGCCTTGCCGAGCTGCACGAGTACCAACTGCTCGACCAACCCGCCGGCGACGAGCTCGAGGCCATCGTCAGGTTGGCAGCCGCCGTAGTCGAGGTGCCGACCGCGACGCTCAACCTGATCGACGAGCACCGGCAGTGCCAGCTCACGACCGTCGGCTTCCAGGGCGGGGACTCCCCGCGCCGCGACTCGATGTGCGCGGTCCGCTTCCTCACCGGGGCACCGTTTTGGACCCGCGACGCCAGCACACACCCGGACTACGCACACAACCCCTGGGTCACGGGAGCCCTGGCCGCGGTGCGCTTCTACGCCTCGGTGCCGTTGACCAGCCCGGCCGGTTCTGTGCTCGGCACCCTATGTGTGTTCGACACCGAGCCACGCGACCTCACGCCTCACCAGCTCGCGCTGCTCCAAGACGCCGCCGGCGTCATCGTGGCGCTGTTCGAGCGGCGCCGGCAGGCACGCCTCAACGCCAACCTCGCCGCCGAGGCCGACGAGCAGCGCGAGCTCATGCGACTGACACTGAGCGAGCTGGAAGCCCGGCACGAGTTCACCGACGCCGTCCTGGACACCATCGACATCGGCATCGTCGCCGCTGACTCCACGGGACGACTCACCCTGTTCAACCGGGCGGCCCGCCACTGGCATGGCCTCGACGCCGACGCCGGCGTTGACCCCGCCCAGCACGCCGAGCGTTACAGCCTGTTCGAAGTCGACGGGAGCACCCGCCTGGCTCTCCAGGACGTTCCCCTTGCCCGCGCACTACGGGAAGGCAAGGTCCACAACGCCGAGATCGTCATCGCTCCCGCCGACCGCCCGGCCACCCACGCAGTCACGTCCGGGCGCGCGCTCTGTGCACCCGACGGTGGCACGCTCGGCGCCGTCGTCGCCATGACCGACGTCACGACCGACCGCGCCCGCGAAGCGGCTCTCGCCGAGGCACACAGCGCCCTCGCTGAGCGCAGCGCCGATCTCGAACGCTCCAACGACGAGCTCGAGCGGTTCGCCGCCGTCGCCAGCCACGACCTCATCGCACCGCTGACCGTCGTGGCCGGCTACCTCGAGCTCCTCGGCGAGGTCTACACCGACCTTCTCGACGAGCAGGGGCTCAACTGGATCGCGACCGCAACCAAAGGCGTCACCCGCATGCAAGGACTAATCACTTCTCTGCTCACCTACGCCCAAGCCGGCTCAGCCACCTGCCGACGGGAACGCGTCAACCTCACGGACGTGTTCGAGCAAGCCGTCCTGGACCTACGCGCGCACGTGAAGGACGCTGCCGCAAATGTGCTGGCCGACGACCTGCCCCACGTGTACGGCGACCCGACCCTGCTCCGGCAACTCCTGCAGAACTTGATCGGTAACGGGATCAAGTACCGCAGCCTCGACCGGCCTTGCCGCATCCGCGTCACCGCTACCGCCGAGCAGGCAGGCTGCGCCATCGCAGTGCGCGACAACGGCACCGGCATCCCCCCGGAGCAGCGAGCCCGCGTCTTCACCATGTTCACCCAGGTAGACCCGACCGCAGCCAACGGTCACGGTATCGGCCTCGCCACCTGCCAGCGCATCGTCGAACGCCACGGCGGCCGCATCTGGATCGAGGACTCCCCCGGCGGGGGCACCACCGTCACCTTCACCCTGCCGCAACGCACCCCACTGACCTCTGCCGTTAGTCATGCCGCTGACGCGTCGTTGAGCAGCGTCTCGTAAGAGGAAGGTCAAGCGGGACGGCCGAGCCGTGAGCGGTCAGGCCCACTCGACGAGGGAGGTTTCAGACGCGGAAGCGTCCAACCAGCGTGCTGAGGTCCGTGGCGAGGCCGGACAGCGTTGTCGCGGCGCGCTCAGCGGAGGTCGCGCCGGAGGCGGTCTGGCTGGCGACCGCTGCCACCTCGGCGACCGTGCCGGCGATGTCGCCGCTGCTCGCGGCGGTCTCGGCCGTCGCGCGTGTCATCTCCGCGGTGGTGGCCGTCTGCTCCTCGACCGCACCGGCGATGGCCAGCGAGAAGTCGTTCAGCTGCGCGATCACGGCGAAGCCGCCCGAGCCGGTGACGCCGGCAAGGGATTCGCCGTGGTCGCCGGCGAGGGCCGCAGTCGGCACCCACACGGTGACCGCCACGGCCACCGACAACGCCGGGCGGACCAGCACCGCCACCCGCAGCTACACGGTCGCTCCGTACACGACGAACGGCTACTTCGCGCCAATCGACATGACGATGGTCAACACGGCGAAGGCGGGGAGCACCATTCCGCTGAAGTTCGAGATCTTCCGCAATGGTGTCGAGCTCACTGACACGGCGCGGGTTGCGGGGCTCAAGTACGCCGCGGTCGACTGCAACACGCTCACCACGCTCGCGGTAGATGAGATCGAGACGCTCGCGAGCGGTAGCACTGCTCTCCGCTACGACAGCACGAGCGGCCAGTTCATCTACAATTGGAAGACGCCCGCGGCAGGTTGCTACAAGGTCACGACTACCTCGACGACGTCAAGGACCCGGCCAAGCCGCTGAGCGGCACTACCATCATCGCGAACGTCAAGCTCCGGTGATCCCGTAGGCCCATACGAGAACCAGCAGGAGGCCCCGGCGTGCAGCGCCGGGGCC
>JALYMU010000075.1 GCA_030773595.1 Actinomycetota bacterium
GCGTCCACCCGCGGGGGTGGACGCCCTCCGTCGTCTCCGGCCGACCGGGCTCGCTGCAGCCGGGGCGCTACCCCAGCGGGCCGACGCCCTGGGCGCGCTGCAGCCCCTTGCCCTCGGTCGTGATGGACGGCGCGACCATCACGTCGACCTTCTGGAACTCCTTGAGCGTGGAGTAACCCGTCGCGGCCATGGACGCCCGCAGGCTCCCCATGATGTTCATCGAGCCGTCGTCGACGGCCGCGGGCCCGACGAGGACCTCCTTGAGCGTGCCGACCGGGGACGTCCGGACCCGGGTGCCGCGCGGCAGCTCGCCGTGTGTCGTCTCCATGCTCCAGTGCCGCCCCCGCCCCGGGGCCTCCAGGGCCCGCGCCAGCGGCGCGCCCATCATCACCGCGTCCGCCCCGCAAGCGATCGCCTTGGCGACGTCGCCGCCGGTGCGCATGCCCCCGTCGGCGATGACGTGGACGTAGCGGCCGCCGGACTCGTCGAGGTAGTCGCGGCGGGCCCCGGCGGCGTCGGCGATCGACGTCGCCATCGGGACGCCGAGCCCGAGGACCCCGCGGGTGGTGTTGGCCTGCCCCGGGCCGACGCCGACGAGGATGCCGGCCGCGCCGGTGCGCATGAGGTGCAGCGCCGACTGGTACGTCGCGCAGCCGCCCACCAGCACGGGGACGTCGAGGTCGGAGATGAAGCGCTTGAGGTTCAGCGGCTCGGACCGCGAGGAGACGTGCTCGGCCGACACGACGGTGCCCTGGATGACGAACAGGTCGACGCCGGAGTCGAGCACCGTCTGCGCGAACTGCACGGTGCGCTGCGGCGTGAGCGAGGCCGCCACCGTGACGCCGGAGTCACGGACCTGCTTGACCCGCGCCGTGATGAGGTCGGCCTCGATCGGCTTGGCGTAGATCTCCTGCATGCGGGCGGTCGCCTGCTCGGCGGGCAGCGAGGCGATCTCGTCGAGAAGCGGCTCCGGGTCGTCGTACCGGGTCCACAGGCCCTCGAGGTTGAGGACGGCCAGGCCGCCGAGCCGGCCGATCTCGATGGCGGTGGTCGGCGAGACGACGCCGTCCATCGCGCTCGCGACGAGCGGCAGGTCGAAGCGGTAGGCATCGATCTCCCACGCGAGCGACACGTCTTCGGGGTCGCGGGTGCGCCGCGAGGGGACGATCGCGATGTCGTCGAACCCGTAGGCGCGACGGCCGGTCTTGCCGATGCCGATCTCGACGTCTGCCATGTCAGATTGCTCCTGACGTCGCGGGGCCCATCAACGGCTCCCGTAGTTCGGCGCCTCGACGGTCATCTGGATGTGGTGCGGGTGGCTCTCCCGCAGCCCGGCCGACGTGATGCGGACGAAGCGGCCGCGCTCACGCAGCTCCGGGACGGTGCGGGCGCCGAGGTAGAACATCGACTGGTGCAGCCCTCCGACCAGCTGGTGCACGACGGCCGACAGCGGTCCGCGGTAGGGCACCTGGCCCTCGATGCCCTCGGGGACGATCAGCTCGTCGGCGGCGACGTCGGCCTGGAAGTAGCGGTCCTTGGAGTAGGAGCGCTTGCCGCGCGAGGCCATCGCACCGACCGAGCCCATGCCCCGGTAGGCCTTGAACTGCTTGCCTCCGACGAAGACCAGCTCCCCGGGGCTCTCGTCGCAGCCGGCCAGCAGCGAGCCGACCATGACCGTGTCGGCGCCGGCGACGAGCGCCTTGGCGATGTCGCCGGAGTACTGCAGGCCGCCGTCACCGACGACCGGGACGTCAGCGGGCCGGCAGGCCTTGGCGGCCTCGACGATGGCGGTCACCTGTGGGACGCCCACCCCGGCGACGACGCGCGTGGTGCAGATGGACCCCGGACCGACGCCCACCTTGACGCCGTCGGCGCCGGCGTCGACGAGCGCCTGCGCGCCCGCCCGCGTCGCGACGTTGCCGGCGAGCACCTGCACGTGCTGGGTCGCCGGGTCCTTCTTCAACCGCTGGATCATGTCCAGCATGAGCCGTGCGTGGCCGTTGGCGACGTCGGGCACGAGGACGTCGACCCCGGCGTCGATGAGGGTGGTGGCGCGCTCCTACGAGTCGCCGAAGTAACCGATCGCGGCACCGACCAGCAGCCGGCCGTCGGCGTCCTTGGAGGCGTGCGGGTACTGCTCGGAGCGGACGAAGTCCTTGTCGGTGATGAGCCCGGCCAGCCGGCCGGCGGCGTCGACGATGGGCAGACGCTCGCGCTTGTGCTGGCGCAGGATCGCGGTGGCGTCCTCGCGGGAGATGCCGACCGGGGCGGTGATGAGCGGCATGGG
>JALYMU010000076.1 GCA_030773595.1 Actinomycetota bacterium
GCGCCGCGCCGTACACCCGCGCACGGCGGCCGACGACGCGCTCGACCTGGCGTCCAACGACTACCTCGGGCTCGCCCGCGACGCGCGCGTGACCGAGGCAGCAGCTGACGCGGCCCGCAGGTGGGGCGCCGGCTCGACCGGATCCCGGCTCGTGACGGGCACCACGGCGCTGCACGCCGAGCTCGAGGCGCGCCTCGCCCACTTCACGCGTGCGCCGGCCGGCCTCGTGTTCTCCTCGGGCTACCTCGCCAACCTCGCCGCCGTGGGAGCGCTGACCGGACGCGGCGCCCTCATCGTGTCCGACGCCCTCAACCACGCGTCCATCGTCGACGCCTGCCGGCTCAGCCGCGCCGACATCGCCACCGTGGCGCACCGCGACGTCGCGGCCGTCGATGCCGCCCTGCACCGGCGTACGGCGGAGCCGGCCCTCGTCGTGACCGACGCCGTGTTCTCGGTCGACGGCGACCGCGCTCCCCTGCGCGAGATCCACGCGGTCGCCCGGCGGCACGGCGCGGTCCTCGTCGTCGACGAGGCCCACTCGCTCGGTGTCGTGGGACCCGACGGCCGGGGCGCCGTGCACGCCGCCGGGCTCGCCGGCGAGCCGGATGTCGTCCTGACCGTCACGCTGTCGAAGTCGCTGGCGTCCCAGGGCGGTGCGGTCCTCGGCCATCCCGACGTCGTGGAGCATCTGGTCAACACCGCCCGGACGTTCATCTTCGACACCGGGCTCGCTCCCGCCTGCGTCGGCGCGGCGCTGGCCGCGCTGCGCGTCCTGCAGGCAGAGCCGGAGTTGGCGTCGGCGGTACGCCGGCGGGCTCGCGACCTCGCCCGGATCGGAGCCGAGGCGACGGGGTGGCCGGTCGCCGCGCCGGAGGGGGCCGTCACGTCACTGCTCGTCGGCGAGCCCGCCGTCGCCGTGGCGGCCGCGGCCCACTGCGCCTCGACCGGCGTCCGGGTCGGCTGCTTCCGGCCGCCGTCCGTACCCGACGGCATCTCACGTCTCAGGCTCACGGCCCGCGCGGACCTGACCGACGACGACGTGACACGCGCGGGTACGGCGCTTCGGGCCGCCCGCGCCGCCGTACGCCACTGAGCCGGGCACCGGCGCGGGCCGGCACTCTCACGCCGTGAGCAGCGTCCGGATCGCCCGCAGCGCCACGAGCAGCGTCGCGATGTCGAAGGTGTCGCTGTCGTCGATCTCCTCCAACGTCGCACGGGTCCGCGCGAGACCCTCGGCGTTCTGCGCCTCCCAGGCGGCGATCCGCTCCGCGGGCGTCGCGGGCCGCGTGCTCGTGAGCACGGCGGCCGTCAGCCCGGACAGCGCGGCGTAGAGGTCGTAGCGCAGCGCCGACCGCGCGAGTGCGGACCACCGGTCCCCGCGGGGCAGCGCGGTGATCCGGCTGAGCATCACATCGACGTGGAAGTGCTCGGACATGGCGAAGTAGACCGGCGCCACTTCCTCCGCCGGACAGTCCACGCTGCGCGCGAGCTCGGTGATGTCGAGCAGTGAGAAGCAGTCGAGCAGGCCCGCCGCCTCGAGCGCGAGGTCGGCGGGCACGCCGAGGGACTCGAACTCCGCCGCACGGTCGTTGAGGCGTTGCCACTCCGATCCGAGCAGCAGCTCGGGGATCCGCGGTGCGAGCGTGGCCACGTCATGGCCCAGCCGCGCAATGTCGGCGTCGACGTCGATCGTCGTACGGCGGGACTGCAGCAGCCAGCGCGAGCTGCGGTCCATCAGCCTGCGCGCTTCGAGATACAGGACTGTCTGGGCCTCCGTCGGCACCTTGGCGTCGAGCGCCTCGATCGCGCCCCAGTATCTCGGCAGACCGAAGATCTCACGGGCCACGGTGTAGGCGCGCACGACGTCGGTCGTGGACGCGCCGGTCTCCTCGACCGCGCGGAAGACGAACGTGATGCCGGCGCGGTTTACCAGGTCGTTCACGACGCACGTCGTGACGATCTCCCGGCGCAGCGGATGCTCCTGCAGCCGGTCGCCGAAGGCGTCGACGAGGTCGTGCGGGAAGTACTGCCGCAGCGCCCGGTCGAACCACGGCGCGTCCGGCAGCGAGCTGGCAAGCACGGCCTCCTTCAGGGTGATCTTGGAGTACGCCACGAGGACGGCGAACTCCGGTGAGGTCAGCCCGGTCGATGCCGCCGCGCGTGCCTCCATAACCGCGTCGGAAGGCAGGAACTCCAGCTCGCGGTCGAGGTGCCCGGACTCCTCCAGCGCGGCGATGAACCTCCGGTGCACAGGGAGCATCGACCGGGACTGGACTCGCGCGTTGCCGAGCAGGACGTTCTGCTCATAGTTGTCGCGTAGGACGAGCCGCGCGACCTCGTCGCTCATCTGCGCGAGGAGCGCGTTGCGCTGCTTGTGCGTCAGGTCACCGCCCTGGACGAAACGGTCGACCAGGATCTTGATGTTGACCTCGTGGTCGGAGGTGTCCACGCCGGCCGAGTTGTCGATCGCGTCGGTGTTGACGTGGCCGCCGGCCAGGGCGTACTCGATGCGGCCGAGCTGGGTCAGGCCCAGGTTGCCGCCCTCACCGACGACCTTGCACCGCAGCTGCGCACCGTCCACGCGGATGGCGTCGTTGGCCTTGTCGCCGACGTTCGCATGGCTCTCCGACGAGGCCTTGACGTAGGTGCCGATGCCGCCGTTCCAGAACAGGTCCACCGGCGCGCGCAGGATGGCCCGCATGAGCTCGGCCGGCGTCAGCGACCGCGTGCCCCGTGGGATGTCGAGCACCGCGGCGACCTCGGGTGTGACGGGGATCGACTTCGCCGTGCGCGGGTAGACCCCCCCACCTGGCGAGAGGACCGCGGGGTCGTAGTCGGCCCAGGACGAGCGCGGCAGCTCGAACAACCGGCGCCGCTCGGCGTACGACGTCGCCGCGTTCGGGTCCGGGTCGAGGAAGATGTGGCGGTGGTCGAACGCGGCCACCAGACGGATGTGTTCGGAGAGCAGCATGCCGTTGCCGAACACGTCGCCGGACATGTCGCCGATGCCGATGACCGTGAAGTCCTCGGACTGCGTGTCGACGCCGATCTCACGGAAGTGCCGCTTCACCGACTCCCACGCACCGCGGGCAGTGATGCCCATCGCCTTGTGGTCATAGCCCGCGGACCCGCCGGAGGCGAAGGCGTCGCCGAGCCAGAAGCCGTAGTCGCGGGCGACGCCGTTCGCGATGTCGGAGAACGTCGCCGTGCCCTTGTCCGCCGCGACGACGAGGTAGGCGTCCTCGCCATCGTGCCGGCGTACGTCGCGCGGCGGCACGGGGTGGCCGTTGACCAGGTTGTCGGTGATGTCGAGCAGCCCGGAGATGAACGTCTGGTAGCAGGCGACGCCCTCCGCCAGCCAGCGGTCACGGTAGTCCGGTGCCGCGGTGTTGGTCGGCGGCCGCTTGACCACGAAGCCGCCCTTCGCCCCCGTCGGCACGATCACGGCGTTCTTCACCATCTGCGCCTTGACCAGACCGAGCACCTCTGTACGGAAGTCCTCTCGCCGGTCGGACCAGCGCAGGCCGCCGCGTGCCACCGGCCCGAAGCGCAGGTGCACACCCTCGACGCGCGGGGAGTAGACGAATATCTCGAAGCGCGGCCGCGGCTGCGGCAGGTCGGGGATCGCCTGCGGCTCTAGCTTGACACTGATGTACGGCTTGATCGAGCCTTCCACGGACCGCTGGAAGTAGTTCGTCCGCAGCGTCGCGCGGATCAGCGTCAGCAGCGAACGCAGGATGCGGTCCTGGTCCAGGGTTGCCACGTCCTCGAGCGCGCCGGTGATCTCCTCGACCAGACCGTCGGTCAGCTCCCCGGCCGCGTCACTCCCGTCGTACGCCGGGTCGAATCGGGCCTCGTAAAGCCGCACGAGCAGCCGGGCGATGGAGACGTTGCAGCACAGGCACTCCTCGACGTAGTCCTGGCTGAAGGTCGAGCCGGCCTGGCGAAGGTACTTCGCGTAGGCCCGCAGCACCGAGGCCTGCCGCCAGGTCAGCCCCGCACGCAGGACCAGCGCGTTGAACCCGTCGTCCTCCGCGGTCCCCGCCCAGACGGCGGCGAAGGTGTCCTGGAACAGCTCCTTCATCCGCTCCGGCGGCGCCTCGACGTCGCGGTCGTAGCGCAGCCCGAAGTCGTAGATCCACGCCCGCTCGCCGGTGGCCGGCACGATCTCGTAGGGCCGCTCGTCGACGACCTCGACACCCATGTTCTGCAGGATCGGCAGCACGTCGGACAGCGACATCGCCCCGTGCCGGTAGATCTTGAACCGGCGGTGGCCGAGGTCGGCGCCGTACGGCTCGTAGAGGCTCATCGAGATCGCGCCGTCGGCGGGCGTCTCGTCCAGGCGGCGCAGGTCGGCGACCGCCGTGCGCGCCGGGAAGTCCTCCTTGTAGGCCTCGGGAAACGCGTCGCCGTAGCGGCGGGTCAGCCTGGCCGCCTCCTCCTCCCCGGCAACGGCGACGAGCGCCGCGGCGAAGTCGTCCATCCACGACCGGGTGGCCTGCGCGAGCTTCGCCTCGAGCTCAGCGGGGTCGACGTCGGGGATGGTCACGCCTCGGGGGGTCCGGACCACGAAGTGCAGCCGGGCGAGCACGGACTCCGACACGCGAGCGGTGTAGTCGACGGTCTCCGACGCGAACGCGTCGCGCAGGATGGCGTCCATGCGCTGGCGGACCTCGGTCGTGTAGCGGTCACGCGGCAGGTAGACCAGGCACGATATGAACCGCCCGTAGTCGTCACGGCGCAGGAACAACCGCAGCTGGCGGCGCTCGCGCAGGTGCAGCACGCTCGTGACCACCGGCAGCAGGTCCTCGACGCTGATCTGGAACAGCTCGTCGCGCGGGTAGGTCTCCAGGATCTGGAGCAGGTCCTTGCCGGAGTGGCTTGTCGGCGCGAAGCCCGAGCCGCGCAGTACCTCGAGCGCCTTGCGGCGCAGGACGGGGATGCGCTGCACGCTCTCGGTGTAGGCCGCGGAGCTGAACAGGCCGAGGAATCGCCGCTCACCCGAGACGTTGCCCTCGGCGTCGAAGGTCTTTACGCCGACGTAGTCGAGGTAGGCCGGGCGGTGCACCGTGGCGCGGGAGTTGGCCTTGGTCAGGACGAGGACGCACTTCTCCCGCGCCTTGGCGCGCACCTCGGGCGGGAGGTCGGAGAAGCTGCGCGACACCCGTTGGTCCGCGCGCAGGATCCCCAGGCCGCTGCCGGGCACCGCCTCGAGCGCGGCGTCCTCCTGCTCCGGCTCGATCAGCGTGTACTCCCGGTAGCCCAGGAACGTGAAGTGGTCATCGACCAGCCATCGCAGCAGCTCCGCCGCCTCGGCCACCTCGGCGGGGTCGACGCCGGCGGGCGGCGTGCCGGTCACCTCGTCCGCGACGCGGGCGGCCGCCTCCCGCATCTTGCCCCAGTCCTCGTTGGCCTCGCGGACGTCGCTGAGGACCCGCTGCAGCGCTGCCGTGACCTCCTGGAGGCAACGTGGGTCGCTCTCCCGGTCGATCTCGAGGTGGATCCAGGACTCGACGAGCGCGCCGGGTGGAGGAGTGTGCGAGGAGACGTCGAGCACCTCATGCAGCTCACCGGTGATGTCGCGGCGCACCACCATCACCGGGTGCACGACGACATGGATCGAGCGGCCCAGGCGACTGAGCTCGGCACTGACGGAGTCGACGAGGAAGGACATGTCGTCGGTGACGACCTCGACGACCGTGTGCCCGGAGGCCCAACCGTGCTCCTCGACCGTGGGCGTGTAGACCCTGACGTTGGCCCGGCCCTGCGGACGCTGCTGCGCCAGGCGCCGATGCGACATCGCGGCGCCGTAGACGTCGACCGGGTCGCGGCCGACCAGGTCGTCCGCGGCGACGTGGCGGTAGTAGCGGGTGAGGAAGGTCGCCGCGTCGGCGTCCGACCACCCGCCCCGGGCGCGCTCGCCGACCTCGGCAGCGCGCTTCAGCAGATCCGACTTGGACTCGTCCAGCTTCGCAAGCATGTAGCCGACTACCCTCGGTCGCCCTCGCCACGCGCCGTTGCGTGGCAGGCGACGACTCTACCCGGCGTGTGCCCGGAAGCCACCCGGACGCAACCCGGTCACAGGTCCGAGCGCAGCTCCCACAGCAGCGGGTAGTACTGCAGGCCCAACCGGCGGCGCAGGTACGGACCACCGCTGCTTCCGCCCGTACCCGACTTCGTGCCGATCTGGCGCTCCACCATCGTGACGTGGCGCGCCCGCCACATCGCGGAGTTCGCGTCGTGGTCCAGCAGGCGCTCGGCGAGCTCCCACACCTCGTCGTACGACGGGCGGTCGCGCGCGACGGTGAGCAGCGAGGCCCGCAGGTCCTCGTCGCTGCCGGCCGGCAGGCCGGCCGCGCGCACGACCTGGACGAAGGCGTCCCACAGGGTCGGCTCCGCGAGACGGCGTCGCAGCCGCGCCTCCTCCGGCTCGGACAGCGCGCGGAAGCGCTCGAGGAAGCCGGGGTCCTTGGCGCCGGAGAGAACTCCAGCTCGCGGAACTGCACGGACTGGAACCCACTGGCCGGTGCAAGCTTCTCGCGGAAGGCGAGGAAGTCCTGCGGCGTCATCGTCTCCAGGACGCTGACCTGGGAGATGAGGACGTTCTCGATCGTGTCCACCCGGCGCAGGAGGTGGCGGGCCCACCACAGGTCGCCGACGAACATCGCGTCGCGTGCGCCCTCGATGTCGTGCAGCAGCTGCTTGAACCACAGCTCGTAGACCTGGTGGATCGTGATGAACAGCAGCTCGTCGTGCGCCGGCGGGTGCGACTGCAGGATCTGCTGGGAGAGCAGCTCCTTGGTACGCAGGTAGGTGCCGTAGGTGAGCCGGCTGCCTTCCTCGCCGAACGCGCGGCTCAGCGGGGACGGCGGCACGACGTCGTGTGGCTCCGTTGCCGTCATGGGCTCCAGGCTACGGCGGCGGCGCGGGGGCAACGTCGCGGCGGGAACGGTGGCGGTGTCGTCGTGTACGTCGCGCCGCCGCGGGTAGGCCCGCGCCCATGACCAAGGCGGCGGCATGACTCTCGAGGACGACGTCCCGCACCGCTATCCCGAGGAGACGGCGGCGCACGGACGGCTGTGGGCGCGCCCCCGGGCCGGGGGCGTGCGCGGGTCCGGCGCCGCGGGCCGCTCCCGGGTGGGCAGCGCGCACCTCTACGTCCCCGACGCACCGCTGCGCCGGCTCGTGGTCCTCTTCCACGGCGCCGGCGGCAACGCGGAGCAGGCGCTGGACCTCCTCCTCCCCCACGCCGACGCGCACGGGCTCGCACTGCTGGCGCCGAAGTCGGTCGCGGGCTCGTGGGACGTCATCGCCGGCGGGTACGGACCGGACGTCAACCAGCTCGACGAGGCCTTGGAGGAGGTCTTCGCAACCTACGACGTCGCCCCCGGCGAGGTGGCGGTGGGCGGCTTCTCCGACGGGGCGTCGTATGCGTTGTCGCTCGGCATCGCCAACGGCGACCTGTTCGACGCGATCGTGGCGTTCGCGCCGGGGTTCACCGCGCCGCTCGTGGTGCACGGCCGTCCGCGCGTGCTCGTCACGCACGGCACGCGCGACGCGGTCCTGCCGGTCGACCGGTGCGGGCGTCGGGTCGTCGGCCAGCTGCGCGCTGCGGGCTACGACGTGACCTACGAGGAGTTCGACGGGCCGCACACGGTGCCGGAGAACCTGCGGGAGCTGGCGGCGCGGTGGCTCACGTCGGGATCGTCGTCGTGACCGGGCCGCTCGGCGTCCGCGCCGTCGCGGTCGACGTGAACGAGACGTTGTTCGCCCTGGAACCGCTCGACGAGCGCTTCGCCGCCGTCGGGCTCGACCCGGCGCTGCGGGCGACCTGGTTCGCCCGGACCCTGCGCGACGGCTTCGCGCTCTCCGCCTGCGGGGACTACCGCGCGTTCCCCGTCGTCGCGGCGGCCGCCTTGCGCAGCGTCGGGGGCGAACTCCCCGACGACGCGGTCGCGTCCGTGCTCGCCGGTTTCCGCACGCTCGAGCCGCACCCCGACGTGGAGCCGGCGCTGAAGCTGCTGCGGGAGGCGGGAATTCCGGCCGTCACGTTGAGCGTCGGCGGTGCCGACGTCGCGGCGACCCTCCTGGAGCGCGCGGGGCTGTCGGGCTACGTCCGGGCGACCCTGTCCTCGGACGACGTACGGCGGTGGAAGCCCGCGTGGGAGCCCTACGCCCACGCGGCGACGGTGTGCGGCGTGGAGCGCGCGCAGCTCGCGCTCGTCGCAGCGCACGCGTGGGACGTGCACGGCGCCCGCCGCGCCGGGCTGCGCACCGGCTGGGTGTCGCGGCTGGAGGGCCGCTTCGCCGAGTGCTTCGACCGGGCGGACGTGGAGGGCGAGCGGCTCGACGACGTCGTGGCCGGGTTGCTCGCGTGACCGCCCGGCCACCGGCGGCTCAGCCCATGTGCGGGTAGCGGTAGTCCGTCGGTGCGACGAAGGTCTCCTTGATCGAGCGCGGGCTCGTCCAGCGCAGCAGGTTCAGCTTCGACCCCGCCTTGTCGTTGGTCCCGCTGGCCCGTCCGCCACCGAAGGGCTGCTGGCCCACGACGGCGCCGGTCGGCTTGTCGTTGACGTAGAAGTTGCCCGCGGCGAAGCGGAGGAACTCCGTCGCGTGCGCGACGGCCGTGCGGTCGTTGGCGATGATGGAGCCGGTCAGGCCGTACGCCGCGGCGCTCTCCATCTGCCGGAGCATCCCGTCGTACTCCGCGTCCTCGTAGACGTGCACGGCGAGGATGGGGCCGAAGTACTCAGTCGTGAAGAGCTGGTTGGCCGGGTCGGCGCACTCGAACACCGTCGGGCGGACGAACCAACCCTGGCTGTCGTCGTACGTCCCCCCGGCGAGGACGGTCACCGTCCTCTCGCCGTGCGCCCGGTCGATCGCGTCGCGGTGCCGGGCGAAGGCGCGCTCGTCGATCACGGCGCCCATGAAGTTCGACAGGTCGGTCACGTCGCCCATCGAGATGCCGTCGACCTCGGCGGCGAGGTCGTCGCGCAGCGTCGACCAGATCGAGCGCGGCACGTAGGCGCGGGAGGCGGCCGAGCACTTCTGGCCCTGGTACTCGAAGGCGCCGCGGATCATCGCGGTCTTCAGCACGGCAGCGTCGGCCGACGGGTGCGCGACGATGAAGTCCTTGCCGCCGGTCTCGCCGACGACGCGCGGGTAGGTGCGGTAGCGGTCGATGTTCTCCCCCACCGTGCGCCAGACCCGCTGGAACGTCGCGGTGGAGCCGGTGAAGTGGATGCCGGTCATCTCCGGGTCGCTCAGCGCGACCTCGGAGACCGCCAGGCCGTCGCCGGTCACCATGTTGATCACGCCGGGGGGCAGGCCGGCCTCCTCGAGCAGCCGCATGGTCAGGTGCGCCGCGAGCTGCTGGGTCGGCGAGGGCTTCCAGACCACGACGTTGCCCATGAGCGCGGGCGCGGTCGGGAGGTTGGCCGCGATGGCCGTGAAGTTGAACGGCGTGATCGCGTAGACGAAGCCCTCGAGCGGGCGGTGGTCCATGCGGTTCCACGCGCCCGCGCTCGAGCGCGGCTGCTCGGCGACGATCTCGCGGGCGAAGGACACGTTGAAGCGCCAGAAGTCGATCAGCTCGCAGGCCGCGTCGATCTCGGCCTGGATCACCGTCTTGGACTGGCCGAGCATCGTCGCGGCGTTAAGCGTGTCGCGCCATGGGCCGGCGAGCAGCTCCGCGGCGCGAAGCAGGATCGCCGCGCGGTCGTCGAGGGACATGGCGCGCCACGCCGGCGCGGCGGCCTTCGCCGCATCGACGGCGGCGCGCGCGTCCTCCTGCGTGGCGTTGCGCGTCGTACCCAGGACGTGGTGGCGGTTGTGCGGCTGGACGACCGGGACCGCCTCGCCGGTCCCGACGTGCTCGCGACCGCCGATCGTCATCGTCAGGTCCACCTGCTCACCGGCGAGCTCCTTGAGCCGCGACTCGAGGCGAGCGCGCTCGGGGCTGCCGGGCGCGTAGCCGAGGACCGGCTCGTTGACAGGCGCGGGAACGGTGGTGACGGCGTCCATGACGGTCTCCTTGGCGGTCCTGCCCGCGGCGTCCCGGGGCCGACCTCGACGGCGGTGGCGAGGACGAGGACATGGTGGCACGGCGTCCCGTCCACAGCGGAAGCGGCTGGTGCGCTCCGGGACCGTTGCATCGCATACCGTGCGCGTATGGCCGAGCACGTCCCGACACCGCACCTCGGCGGTGTCGTCGGGACGCCCGGCGGCGGTGCCGGCGCGGGCGCAGGCGGTGCCGCGTCCACGGCTCCCGGCGGCCTGTCGGGCCGCGCCCGCATCCCGGACCCGCGGGAGCTACGCG
>JALYMU010000077.1 GCA_030773595.1 Actinomycetota bacterium
GCAGATCGCCGTCGAGGTCATCCGCACGATCGCGTCCGTCGGCTCCTGGATCTGCGGGTCCGGGACCGTCTCCACCGACACCTTCTGCGTGCCCTGCCACGTCAGTGCCCTCATGCGGCCTCCTCGATCGGAACGGGAGCGGACCGGGGTGCGTCCGCGACGGTCCAGCTACCGCCCGCCGCTGCTGACCTGCCCCGCCCGCAGGATCTGTACCCTTCGGTACAGTCCCCGGTTGGTGCAGCGGCCCGGGCAGCGTCACTGCTGATGTCCCCGTGGCCCACGTCGCCCCCGCCCGCGAGCCCGATTCCCCTTGCTCGCCCTCCCGGGCGGTCGTGCACGGCGTCTCGTGTGAGGCGCCCACTTCGGGTAGGACCTGGGCCAGCCGAACGCCTCCCGCCTCTCGAGCAAGGTCAGGCGATGCCGGAACCGATCACCCGCCGGGGGAAAGTCACCAAGGGCCGGATCGTGGAATTGGCGGCTGCGCTGATGTACGAGCGGGGCGTCAGCGCCACGAGCATCGAGGACATCCTGGCCGCCTCGGGGACGGCAAGAGCCAGCTCTACCACTACTTCTCCAGCAAGGAGGAGCTCGTCGCTGAGGTGCTCCGGCATCAGCTCCAGCACGTTCTGCAGGAGCAGAGCCTGTTCCAACTCCACACCTGGGAGGGCATCTCCGCCTGGCTCCAGGCACTGCTCGACATGCAGCAGGACCAGCGCGGCTACCGCGGCTGCCCGCTCGGGTCGATCGTCAGTGAGGTGGTCGACCAAGGTGATCCCCTCCGCAGCCAGGCCGCGGACGCCTTCACCGCTGGGAGTCCTCCCTGGCCGACGGATTGCGGACCATGCAAGCCACAGGGCTGCTGCGCGACGACGCCGATGCCTACGCCCTCGCAGAGTCGACCATCGCCGTCCTGCAGGGCGGCTACCTGCTCTCCTCCACCAAGCGGACATACGCCCCATGCGCAACGCGCTCGCCGCCGCCCTCGGCCAGTTGGAGTCCTACGCGCCGACGTCGACGGAGTCGCGGTGGAGGGAGCCGTGACGGCACTCGGCGATCATGCTCAGTGAGCACAGTCCACGCCAAATGGCGCTGTGAAGACAGCGCCATGTATCGCTGAAGGTCACACCCCTCGGCTACGCGCGGGTTTCGACGACCAAGCAGAACCCGGACTTGCAGGTCGACGAGCTGACCGCCGCCGGCTGCTGGAAGGTGTGAACCGACCACGCGTCAGGGGCGCTGGACCGGCGGCCGCAGCTTGACGACGTCCTGGCGCAGCTGCGGCCGGGGGACACGCTGGTGGTGTGGCGGCTGGACCGCCTCGGCCGGTCGCTGCGGCACCTGATCGACGTCGTCACCGGCCTGGACGAACGCGGGGTGGGGTTCCGGTCGCTGCGGGAGAACATCGACACGACGACCGCCGGCGGCCGGCTGGTGTTCCACCTGTTCGGGGCGCTGGCCCAGTTCGAGCGGGAGATCATCCGGGACCGGACAGTCGCCGGGCTGACGGCGGCCAGGGCTCGCGGCCGGGTCGGGGGACGGCCGTCGAAGCTGTCGGTGGAGCAGCGCCGGCAGGCCCGCAAGATGTACGACGAGGAGCTCACCGTGGAGCAGATCGGCAAGGTCCTCGGGGTCAGCCGCACCTCTATCTACAGAGGCGCTCGGCACTCAGGCCGACGGTGCCGGCAAAACGAAGGGGGACAGGCACCCGTCAGCAGCTGTCGAAGACACCCGCGGTGCCCCGGGCGCCCGGGACCTGTGCCCGACCTGCCATCCTCGGCTCCGGCAGGCGCAGTCGACCAATCCGCCTCGCGGGCCCCAGCGCGTTGGCCGTGCGCGGCGGGGCAGGTCGGCGTGAGCAGGCAGCTCAGGTCGGTGCATGGGCAGCTGTCGCTGCTCGAGCAGTGCTTGGACGAGCAGGACCGGGCGGTGCTGGCGTTCGCCCGGGCTCATCACTGGCACGGGCGCATCGACGATGCCCTGACGTGGCGGGAGCTGGGCGTGCACGCCACGCGCTACTTCCAGCTACGGAGCCGCGTTGCTGGAGCGGCCCGAGGCGTGCGAGCTCGAGCCGGAGCTCGTGCGGCAGCTACGTGCGCTGCGCGAGCGCCGCCACCGGCTACGACGCCGGGTGGCCGCTGAGGCACCGCACCTCTTGGTTTGAGGTTGGGACTCGCGGCCCCGGCGTGCGCCGGGCGGGACTTCGCCGCGAGCCGGTGCGCCAAGATTCGACTCGTACTCGGCGGCAGCCGTCCCGCGCGGCAGACTCAGGCGGTGCCGCGGTTCGCCGTGGTGGTGAGCGCTCGCCCCGCACAGTCCCCGGTTCTTCACCTCGACCTCGATAGACGTCGGCGACCGCGAGTTGCGCATGTCAGCCAGGAGAACTCCGGTGCGTCGGCGCCGGCGTCGCACTAATCTGCCTGGAACCGTTGTGAATCACCGATAGGAGAAGTTTGTGGCTCAGAGGACGTTCGTTCAGCTGACCGATGACATCGACGGCTCGGAGGCCGAGGAAACCCTCAGGTTCGGGCTCGACGGCACTACCTCGCACGGCGGAGGTCCATGCGGCCATGGTTGCGCTGCGGGCTGCGGCGCAGGCGGTCGGCGCGCAGGTGGAACTTGTCGCGACCGCCGATCTGCAGGAGCTCACGGACACCCTCGGGGTGCTCGAGGGTCGCCGGCTGGTCGTCCTCGGCGGGGACGGTTCGGTCCACGCCGCGGTACAGGGCCTGCACGACAGCGGCCGGTTGCGGTCCGCCGGCCCCATCGGCATCGTCCCGTTGGGCACGGGCAACGACCTGGCCGGTTCCCTCGGCCTGCCCACCGACCCGGCGGAAGCGGCCAGGGCCGTGATGACCGGCACGACGCGGCAGATGGAGTTG
This sequence comes from Actinomycetota bacterium, assembly GCA_030773595.1. Classification (GTDB taxonomy): domain Bacteria; phylum Actinomycetota; class Actinomycetes; order JALYMU01; family JALYMU01; genus JALYMU01. The sequence goes on from JALYMU010000077.1 coordinate 2,880, forward strand.
CTCGTGGCCGATGACGGGCAGGTCGCGGTCAACGCCGTGCACGTCGGAATCGGTGCGGTCGCGGCTGTCACAGGGGCCGGCGTGAAGCGCGTCCTAAGCCGAGTACGACTCGGCAGGCTTGGCTACCCCGTCGGTGCTGTCGCGGCCGGGCTGACGACGAGGGGGTGGCAGCTGCGGGTGAGCGTCGACGGTGCGGTCCTGCACGACGGCCAGCAGCCGGTGCTGATGGTGGCGATGGGGCTAGTACTCCAGCCGTAGATTGTGATCATGGGGCTGGGTCGCGGCGTCGGTAGTGGCAGTCGCGGGCGGTGGCTTGGTGTCGGCGTCGCCAGAGCGACCATGCAGCAGGTGGGTGAGGTCTTGGGCCGGGCGGGCGAGCAGGCGGGTGAGCAGCCGCCGGATCTCGTTGAGGGTGAGCGGGATGAGGCCTTTCGGCGGTGCCGCGCGGGCGTGTTCGCGGGCTGCGGT
>JALYMU010000078.1 GCA_030773595.1 Actinomycetota bacterium
GCTCAGCGCGCCCGCGCCAGCGCGTCGGAGGCGGGGCCCGCCGTAGGCCGGGTCCGCTCCGCCCAGCGCGCCACCGGACCCATCGCCGCACCGCTGGCCAGGAACAGCGCCCCGAGGACCAGCCAGCCGGGCGTGCCCCACGCGATGCACAGCGTCGTGAGCACGAGCGGCGCGAGCATGGTCCATGCGGCGAAGCCGGTGCTGAACGCCCTTGGTACTGCCCCTGGCGGTCCTCCGGAGTCAGGTCAGGACGGGGGTGGCGGTGCCGGTGGTCACGACTGCGCCAGCGCGCGGCGGGCGTAGTCGTGTGCCTGCGCCGGCAGCTGCGGAGCCTCGAGCAACCGCGGCACAAGGTCACGGTTGCCCCGGAGGGCCCGGAACGCCTCGGTGATGGTCACGCCGTGACCGGGACGCGAGGTGAGGACCACGGCGTCGCCGGGGGCGACCGTGCCGGGCTCGACCACGCGCAGGTAGGCGCCCGGCCACGCCCGGTCGGTGAACCGGCGGACCCAGCGCGGCTCCCCGACGTACCCCTGGAACGTGGCACACGGGATGCGCGGGCAGGAGACCTCGAGCACCGCGGACCCCACCAGCCAGCGCTCGCCGATGACGGCGCCGGTCACGTCGACGCCGACGGTGGTGAGATTCTCGCCGAAGTAGCCGTCGGGCAGCTCGCGGCGCAGCTCGCCCGCCCAGCCGTCGAGGTCCTCGCGGGCGTAGGCATAGACCGCCTTGTCGACACCGCCGTGGTGGCGGCGGTTGCCGATCTGGTCACCGTCGAGCCCCAGCGGGCCGGCCTGCACGGGGTGCGTCACCGGGCGCTTGTCGATCGCGGAGGGCCTGCGCACCCCCCGGACGGGCCCGACGGTGCCAAGGTTGAGCGAGCGTACGTACGGATTCCCCACAAGCCCCATGCTCCCGACCGCCCGCAGGGGCGCGCCAACGAGTTTCACCCTCCGGGAGCGGGCGACGCTCGCGCGCTGCGCCGCTGGCTCGGCCCGTCGTACGGCGGTGCGGCCGGGCTACTTGCGCGCCGCTGCGTCGGCGTCGGTGGACAGCGCGGCGATGAAGGCCTCCTGGGGGACCTCGACGCGCCCGACCATCTTCATCCGCTTCTTGCCTTCCTTCTGCTTCTCCAGCAGCTTGCGCTTGCGGGAGATGTCACCGCCGTAGCACTTGGCGAGGACGTCCTTGCGGATTGCGCGGATGTTCTCGCGGGCGATGACGCGCGAGCCGATCGCGGCCTGGATCGGCACCTCGAACTGCTGGCGCGGGATGAGCTCGCGCAGCTTCTTCGTCATGTCGACGCCGTAGGAGTAGGCCTTGTCGCGGTGGACGATGGCGCTGAAGGCGTCGACGGGCTCGCCCTGCAGGAGGATGTCGACCTTGACCAGCGCCGCGGCCTGCTCGCCGTCGACCTCGTAGTCCAGCGACGCGTAGCCCCGGGTGCGCGACTTGAGCTGGTCGAAGAAGTCGAACACGATCTCGGCGAGCGGCAGCGTGTAGCGCAGCTCCACCCGGTCCTCGGACAGGTAGTCCATGCCGCGCAGCTGGCCGCGCTTGTTCTGGCAGAGCTCCATGATTGCGCCGATGTAGTCACTCGGCGCGAGGATCGTCGCCCGCACCACCGGCTCGTAGACCTCGGCGATCTTGCCGGCCGGGAACTCGCTCGGGTTGGTGACGGTCAGCTCGCTGCCGTCCTCCATCACCACGCGGTAGACGACGTTGGGCGCGGTGGAGATGAGGTCGAGGTTGAACTCCCGCTCCAGCCGGTCCCGGGTGATCTCCAGGTGCAGCAGCCCGAGGAAACCGCACCGGAAACCGAAGCCGAGGGCGGCGGAGGTCTCCGGCTCGTAGACCAGCGCCGCGTCGTTGAGCTGGAGCTTGTCCAGGGCGTCGCGCAGGTCGGGGTACTGGTCGCCGTCGATGGGATAGAGCCCGGAGAAGACCATCGGCTTGGGGTCCTTGTAGCCACCGAGCATCTCGCTGGCGGGCCGCGTCATGGAGGTCACCGTGTCACCGACCTTGGACTGGCGGACGTCCTTCACGCCGGTGATGAGGTAGCCGACCTCGCCGACCCCGAGCCCGTCGGAGGCCTTGGGCTCGGGTGAGATGACGCCGATCTCGAGCAGCTCGTGGGTCGCCTTGGTCGACATCATCGCGATGCGCTCGCGCTTGGTGAGGTTGCCGTCGATGACCCGCACGTAGGTCACGACACCGCGGTAGGCGTCGTACACGCTGTCGAAGATCAGCGCCCGCGCGGACGCATCGGCGACGCCCACCGGGGGCGGCACGTCGCGCACGATCAGGTTGAGCAGGTCGGAGACGCCCTCGCCGGTCTTGGCGCTGACCCTCAGCACGTCGTCGGCGTCGCAGCCGATGATGTGCGCGAGCTCCGCGGCGTACTTCTCCGGCTGCGCGGCGGGAAGGTCGATCTTGTTGAGCACCGGGATGATGTGCAGGTCGTTCTCGAGCGCCAGGTAGAGGTTCGCCAGGGTCTGGGCCTCGATTCCCTGCGCCGCGTCGACGAGCAGCAGCGTGCCTTCGCACGCGGCCAGGGAGCGGGACACCTCGTAGGTGAAGTCGACGTGCCCCGGGGTGTCGATCATGTTGAGGACGTAGGTGCGCCCGTCGTCGGCTGTCCAGGGCAGTCGCACCGCCTGGCTCTTGATCGTGATGCCGCGCTCGCGCTCGATGTCCATGCGGTCGAGGTACTGCGCGCGGCGGGTGCGGTCGTCGACCACGCCGGTCAGGTCGAGCATGCGGTCGGCGAGTGTGGACTTGCCGTGGTCGATGTGGGCGATGATGCAGAAGTTGCGGATCAGCGCCGGGTCGGTGCGGCTCGGCTCGGGAGCACTCGCGTTCGGGGGCACGCAGCATCCATCTTCAGGCGGCAAGGTTCCAGCAGGACGTTCGCTACGCCATCATCCCACGCGGACGCCGCGGCGGCGGGTCCCGCAGCCCGCCGTACACCGGTTTGGCCGCCCGCACCGGCGCGGGCTATCCTCGACCGTTGCGTGCGCGCTCGGGTCGTGCGCGCACCCGGACCATCTGTCCGCGCGCCGTCCCCACCGGTGCGTCGGCCGACGGACCACCGCCCTCACCGACCTGTCCCATCGAACCGTCGAGGCTTCTCCGTGGCAAACGTCAAGTCCCAGATCAAGCGCAACAAGACCAACGAAGAGGCACGCCTGCGCAACAAGGCGGTGAAGTCCGAGCTCAAGACGTTCGTACGCCGGTTCCGCGCGGCGGCCGACAGCGGCGACGCCGAGCAGGCCCAGACCCTGCTCAAGACCGCGGCCCGCAAGCTCGACAAGGCCGTGAGCAAGGGCGTGATCCACAAGAACCAGGCGGCGAACCGCAAGTCGGCGCTCGCCAAGCGCGCCGCGTCGCTCTGACGCAGGGCGACCCACGCGCAGCTCCTCCGCCGCCGCCCCCGGCTTCCCGGGGCGGCGTCGTGCTGTCGGGCGTCGTGCTGTCCGGGCGTCGTGCTGTCCGGGGCGCGCGGCGCGCAGCCCCGTCAAGTACGCCGCGGGGAACGGCCGGCTGCGCCCCCACTCCTGTCAGCGCGACAAGATTCACTGTGCGGACATGGCGGTGACACGCCGGCCCGCCCCGGCGTGTAGGCCGCAACTCCGCACATCGATCTTGGCGCAGCCCGGAGCCTGTGGGACCGCGGGCGCGGCGAGGCTCACCGGCTGCCGCGGGCGCGCGCGACGGTCACCACCGCCTTCTCCACGGCGTACGCCGGGTCAGCCCCGGCTCCCTTGACCTCGGCATCGGCCCGGGCGACCGCAGCGATCGCCGCGGAGATGCCCTCGCCGCTCCATCCGCGCGACTGCCTGCGCAGGACGTCCACCTTCCACGGCGGCATCGCCAGCTCCCGGGCGAGATCCGCTCCACGCAGGCCCCGGGGGGCCGAGGTGATCTTGACGATGCCGCGTAGCGCGGCGGCGAGGGCAGCAACGATGGGGACGGGGTCGGTGCCCGTGGCCAGCGCCCAGCGCAGCTGGACCAGCGCCTCCTCGGTGCGGCCCTCGACCGCCCGGTCGGCGACCGCGAATCCCGTCACCTCGGCCCGGCCGGCGTAGTAGCGGCGCACGACGTCCGCGTCGATTCCGCCGTCGGTGTCCGCGACGAGCTGCGAACAGGCGCCGGCGAGCGCCCGCAGGTCCTCCCCGACCGCGTCGACGAGGAGATCCACGGCGTCGGGGGTGACCTTGCGCCGAGCGCTGCGGAACTCCGCCGCCAGGAAGCCGACCCGGTCCGAGCGCTTCGTGATCTTCGGACAGGCAACCTCCTGCGCGCCCGCGTCACGAGCGGCCTTGAGCAGGGCACGACCGGCCTGGTTGCCCTTGTGGACGAGCACGAGGTGCAGGTCCTCGGGCACATCGACGAGGAGGCCGCGCAGCTCGTCGGCCAGCGCCGTCGCCGCGTCCTGGGCGTCGCGGACCACGAGCACCTTCCGGTCCTCGAACAACGACGGGCTGGCGAGACCCGAGATCACCCCGACCTCGAGGCCCACGGCGCTGACGGTCCGCACGTCGATCCCCTCGCCGCCCGAGCGAGCCTGCGCGACGACAGCGGCCACGGCCCGATCGACGAGCAACTCCTCCGCGCCGACCACCAGCGTGACCGGCGCAGGGGACGAGGGCGTCACCACGGCTCGACCCGCACCACGCTGGCCGCGCGTCCCGCCACGTCCGACTCCTTCCTGTTCTCCGGCGACCCTGTCCTCCGGCGACTCCGAGCTGACGCTACCGGCCCCCTCCGACAAGGTCGGTACAGCGGGCGCCGTAGCCCGCACCGCCACACGTCCCCGCATGTCACCCGCATGTCACGTCACCCGCATGGCCGAGTCACGACGGGGCAGTCCCGGACGAAACCCTTACCGTGTTGTCCCGCCTGCATCCGCACCGGTTGAGCCTGCTTGCGCGCTTCGCCGTGGTGAGTGCCGCCCTGATCAGTGTGCTCGGCGTCGGCCTGGCGCTGGTCCTGCGCGCCGTCGTCGTCGAGCGGGCGCAGTCGCAGGCCGAGGACGCCGTCGTGGTCGCCGTACGTCTCGGCCTGCAGCCACAGCTCAGCCCGGAGGACTTCACCAGCGGCTTCGACCACCGCCGGTTCAGCCATGTCGAGGCTGCGATCGAGCACGCGGCCGAGCACCGGCGAGGCGCTGACCTCGAAGGGCTCGATCCCGTCCGAATCAAGATCTTCAACCGTACGGGCACCATCGTCTACTCCGACCACCGACCGTTGGTCGGCCAGCGGTTCGACAGCCCTGGCCTGCGCGCTGCGCTGGACGGCCGGGTCGTCTCCGAGCTCACGGGCGACGCCGACGACGGGGCGGACGACGACGGGCGGCGCCAGCTGCTCGAGGTCTACGTGCCCGTCCGGTACACCGGCTCGGCGACGCCGGACGGCGTCATGGAGGTCTACCTGGCTTACGGGCCCGTCGCGCAGGCGGTGCAGGACGACGTACGACGGTTGTCCACCGCGCTGCTCGTCGGTCTCGCCGCGCTCTACCTCGGGTTGTACTCGCTCGTCGCCAACGCCTCACGTCGCCTGGTCCGGGCAGGAAACGACCTGCACGAGCAAGCGGTGCGCAACGAGCACCAGGCGATGCACGACGCGTTGACCGGTCTGCCCAACCGCACGCTGCTGCTGCACCGCCTCGAGGAGCAGCTGAGCGCGGCGGAGGCGACCGGGGAGCCGGTGTCGGTGCTGCTGATCGACCTCGACCGGTTCAAGGAGGTCAACGACACGCTGGGGCACCACTACGGGGACCGGGTTCTCACGGAGGTGGGTCCGCGTCTGCTGAGGGTCCTGCGCGACGACGACACGCTGGCACGGCTCAACGGCGACGAGTTCGGTGTCGTCCTTCCCGGCGCGGACGGCGAGACCGCCGCCGCCGTCGCGGCCCGGCTGCTCGACGCCCTTCACCACAGCTTCGAGGTCGAGGACATGACCGTCGACCTGGAGGCGAGCATCGGTCTGGCCTCCTCACCCAATGCGGGGTCCACTGTGGAGGACATGCTGCGATCCGCCGACATCGCCCTGCACGTCGCCAAGGAGGTCCGGTCGGGAGTCATGCGCTTCGACCCCCGGGAGCACGTCCAGTCCCCCGAGCGGCTCATGCTCGTCGGCGACCTCAGGCGCGCTCTGGACAACGGCGAGGAGCTGTTCCTGCATTACCAGCCGAAGATCGACCTCGCGGCCGGGCGCATGCACGGCGTCGAGGCGCTCCTGCGCTGGCGCCATCCGTCACGCGGGCTCGTCCCTCCGGCGGAGTTCATCCCCGTGGCGGAGGGCACAGGGCTGATCATCCCGCTCACGACGTACGTGCTCGACCTCGCGCTGGCACAGGCCAAGCGGTGGCAGTCGAGCGGTCACGACGTCCCGGTCGCGGTCAACCTCTCCGCGCGCTGCCTGCTCGACCCCTCGCTGCCGGCGCTCGTCTCCGACGCCCTGCGTCGCCATGCGGTCCCGGCCCGGCTGCTGCGCCTCGAGCTCACGGAGAGCGCCGTGATGGGCGACGCCGCGCGGGCGTTGGAGATCCTGACGACGCTGCACGAGCTCGGCGTACACCTGTCCATCGACGACTTCGGCACCGGCTACTCGTCCATGGCCTACCTGCGCCGGCTGCCCGTGGACGAGCTGAAGATCGACCGCGCTTTCGTGAGCGAGGTGGGCTCCGGCGGCAACGACGACGTCCTGGTCCGCACGGCGGTGGAGCTCGGGCACAACCTCGGCCTCACGGTCGTCGCGGAGGGCGTGGAGACGGAGTTCCACGACGCCGTCCTGCGCAAGATGGGGTGCGACGTCGCGCAGGGCTACCACTACGCCCGTCCGAGCACTGCCGACGGCATCAGCCGCTGGCTGGCCGTGGAAGCACCTGTCTGAGGTCCGCCCGGCCCTAGATGGCCGAAGGCCGGCGGAGCATGCGCTCCGCCGGGCCTCCTGCTGCCGTGCCGACCGTGTCGGTGAGGCGGCTACTTCGCCGGCTGCACCCAGACGTTGGCGTAGGTGTTGCCGCGCCCGGCGCTGTCCACCCGCAGCTTCACACCGAACGGCTGGTCCGGACGACCGTTGCCCAGGACGATGTTGCCGCCCAGGTCGAGGCCGAACAGGTCCTTGATCAGGTGCCCGCGCTTGTCGACGATCCGCACGGAGTACGGGTCGTTGCCGCGGTTCGGAAGCACGACGGAGGCGTCCTGGTCGCGGAAGAACAGCGGGTTCTCCTCGTCCAGGTCCGGGCGGTACTCGATGCCCGGGTAGTAGCTGCGGTCGTCGCTGAAGCCCGGCTTCGGAGCACGCTTGCCGAACGACGAGCAGTACTCGCTGAACGGCTCGTCCGGCGCCTCGAAGCACTCGGTGAAGTTCTTCGTCGGCACGAGACCGAAGGCCGCGTTGGACGACTGCGGACGTGAGGGCAGGTTGTCCAGCTCGGACGGGTCCTTGATCGCCGCCTCCTTCTCCCGGCGGTACGGGTTGTAGTGGGAGTCGACGATGAGCAGGCCGCCCTTGGTCCCGACGCTCGGCAGATCGAACGTCGTCGCGGTGACGTTGTTCTGGTTGCCGTAGGTCGTGTCGCGGTACCACACCAGCATGCCTGGCGCGTTGTAGCGCAGCCGACGGACCTTCCACGCACCGTCGCGGGAGTACGTCGTGTCGTACGCCCAGCGCAGGCCCTTGTCGAAGCCGTCGTAGTTGCGCCACTCGGCGAGGTAGTAGTGCGCCCGCTCGGCGGTGCCGGTGTCGATGCGCCAGCCCTCGCCCGTGGTGGAGGTGAAGGACCCGACCTCGGCGGTCCAGCCGCTGTCGCCGGACTCGACGTCGTCGCTCCAGACGACCTCGTCGTCGGCGGTCACGGCGAAGTCGTCCGCGAACCAGCCGCGCTCGACGAAGGCAGCGTCGGTCGCGTAACGGAGACGAACCTGCACGGTCGTGCCGGCGAAGGAGGACAGGTCGATGAAGTCGTGCCGCCACCCGTCGGTCGAGCCGGTGAGGCCGTAATTCTTGTTGCCGTAGTCCTTCAGCCGGTTGTTCGGGTCCGCGTAGTCGTCGTCGGTGGAGACGAGCGTGCCGTCCTCTGCGTAGACCTTCTGCTCCGCCCACGTCTTGCCGCCGTCGGTGGACACCTCGACGAAGCCGTAGTCCCAGTCGGCCTCGATCGTGTAGTCGTTCCACATCCAGAAGCGGACGTCACCGGCGGCCGGGACCTCGACCTCACGGGTGATCTTGTTGTCGGCCCAGTCCTGGTCGTTGCCGGTCCACCACATCTTCTCGCCACTGTGCGGCTCGGCGAGGGTGATGACCTTGTTCGGCAGGTTGACCCGGATGCCGTCCTCGGTGCCGACCGGCGTGCGCGAGGTCTGACCGAGCTTCACCTTGCGGGCGGCGTCGCCCGGCTCGAGGACCAGCGGGTCGGCCCAGCCGAGGACGAACTTGTCCCAGAGCCCCATGTGCGTCGGCATCGACTGGAAGACCGGACCCGAGTGCGAGCCGGAGCTCATGAGGTCCCAGAAGTCGACGTCGGACTCGCCGGCGCCGGTCGTGTCGTACAGATCCGGCAGACCCAGGTCGTGGCCGTACTCGTGGGCGAAGACTCCCACGCCGGAGTCCTCGGGCTGGACGATGTAGTTCTCAATCTTGATGCCGGTGCCGGGCACCTCGACGCCACCGGGCACCGCGCTGGAGTGGGCCCAGATGGCGTAGGTGCCCTCGGCGCCGCCGCCGCCGGACTTGTCCTCACCGGCGTGGACGAGGACGAGGTGGTCGACGTAGCCGTCGGACTCGAAGTACTCGCCGTCGCCGTCGCGGTCGAACTGGTCCTCGATGTCGTAGTCAGCGAGGTTGAAGTCTGGCTGCTGCTCCGCAAATGCCGTCACGGCGTCGACGGCGAGCTGACCCGGTCCTGCGGGGTTGTCCGGATGACCGGCCATGGTTTGCTCCGGACCCGCGACCCAGTTGCCCTCTTCGTCCTGGTGGCAACGGTCCGCGCCGTACCAACCCTCGCTGTGCGGCACCTTGACCCAGTTGCTGGCCTCGCCGTCGACGGTGTAGGCACCCTTGGACATCTCGAGGTACATGTTGCGCATGGTGAAGCCGGAGATGTCGATGCCCATCTTGCCGTCGAGCCCGCGCCGGTCCTTGCGGACGCGCTCAGTGATGCCCTCCTTGCTGTAGAGCATCTTGTCGAAGTGCTCCGGGCTGAAGTCCGGGACCCAGAAGCTGTTGTTGTCCTCGTGCTCGTTGTTGGCCGGGTTCGGGATGTTGTTGTGCAGGGGGCCGTTGACGCTCTTCGCGCCCGGCACGCAGGTGCGGTCCTCGAACACCGTCTTCGGGACCATCGTCCCCGAGAAGTCGTCGTTGGCGTTCTCGTTGAACTCCACCAGCAGGGTGAGCAGCTTCGCCGTCTGCGTCTCCGGGGCCTGCTTGATCTGCGCGACGCTCACGCCGCCGGAGATGGCGCGCTGCTCGAGCCGAGCGAGCTGGCGCGCAGCCTTCGGGTTACCCCCTGCGTACTTGCGGTCGATCTCGTGCGCCTCGGCCACCGCTGGGGCGAGCTTGTGCTTCCCCTTCTTGAGCTGGGCGTCCTTATGAGTGTCCGGCTCCGCTTGCGGGGCGGCGTAGTTGATGTAGTAGTCGCTGGTACCGGCGTCGGCGCCGGCCTTCGGCGCAGCGCCTGCCGCCGGAACGTTCGTTCCCTGGCCGACGGCCGCGAGCCCGGTGGCGGCGAGCGCCAAGGCCGGAGTCAGTGCAGCCAGCCGCCAGAGACGCCGGCGATCAGTGGTTCGAGACAACAGCCTCGCCCCTTCCCAGGAGTGCCGGATCCCGGCCCCCGATCGGATCCAGCCGACGCGTTGCGCGCCGGGATTGGCTGCCACCGGATCCCACGTCATGCGTCCGGGCAGTCGCCGGCGACAGTGAGCCGTACGTTGTCAGAGGTCGAGCCGTGACTCCGCGTGTCGTTATACCATCGTTACCGGAGTCTGGATCTTGGCGACGACATGACGCATAGTGCGCTGGGCGTCGCCTCCAGTGGCCGGCACCGCCATCCGGTGGCGCACACTCACCGTCCCCGGCGCACCAGCCGCAACGCCGTCGGCGGCCCCACGATTGCCACATCACCATCGCGATCGGTGCGGCCCAGCACCGCCCCCGTCGAGGCGAGCAGGTCGAGCGTCACGGGTGCGGGGTGGCCGTAGTCGTTGCCCTCTCCGGCGCTGAGGAGGGCGACGCGAGGCCGCAGCGCGCGGACCCACTCCGGGTCCTGATGGCGCGACCCGTGATGGGCAACCTTGACGACATCGACGGCGTCGGCCCCCGCCGCGAGAATGGCGCGTTGTGCCGCCGGTTCCACGTCACCGGCGAGCAGCATCCGGGTGCCCTCGGCGGTCGTCACGTCGAGGACCACGCTGGCGTTGTTGGGGTCAGACCCCTCCCCACGGATGACTCGCCGCGGCCAGGTCACACGCCAGGACACCGGTCCCGCGGAGCCGGACTCGCCGGGGACCACTCGTCGTACGGGGATGCCACCCTCGCGGCACAGCCGGCGAACCTCGGCCGCGTGGGCGGCCGGCTCGTCCAGCGGTCCGACGAGCAGCTCCCCGACCGGTCGGTGAGCGAGCACTCCGGGCAGGCCGTCGACATGGTCTGCGTGCAGGTGGGTCAGCACGACGACGGCGACGCGCGAGACGTCGAGGTCGCGCAGGCAGGCGTCCACCGCGTCCGCGTCCGGTCCGGCGTCGACGACGACAGCGCTGCCGTGGCCGGCGTTGAGGACGAGTGCGTCACCTTGGCCGACGTCGCAGGCCACGAGAGACCACCCCGGCGGAGGCCACGCGGCGTCCGGCCGGACCAGTCGGGCGCCCGTCAGACCGCACCCGGCCGCGACGACCAGCGTGAGGAGACGGCGAGCGTGCGAGGGGCCTCGTGGCACGCGGTCGACCCTCCTTCCCACGAGGATCGCTGCGATCACGACGACAGCGAGCAACGCCGCTCCGGCGACGCCCCCCAACCAAGGCACGGAGGCGAGCGGAAGGTCGGCAGCGCGGCGGGCCACGGCGACGATCCAGGCCACCGGCAGACCGGCGAGACGGGCGACGAGCGCCGCCGCCCCGGGTGACACCGTCGCGACCACGGCCGTGAGGACGCCGAGCACCGTGGCGGGCGCGACGGCGGGGGCGGCGAGGAGGTTCGCCGGCACTGCCGCCAGGCTCACCTGCTCGGAGAGCAGGACGACGATCGGGCTGCACGCCGCCTGAGCCGCGAGCGGGACCGCGAGGGCATCAGCGAGGATGCGTGGGCATCCGCGCCGCCGGAACGCCGCGCTCCAGCGAGGAGCGAGCAGCAGCAGCGCGGCGGTGGCGACGACAGAGAGCGCGAAACCGTAGGAGCGCGCCAAGGTCGGGTCGACCAGGACGAGGACGAGCACCGCGGCGGACAGCGCAGGGACGCCGGCGCGGGTACGGCCGGACGCGAGCGCCACGAGCCCCACGGCGCCCATGCAGGCGGCGCGGACGACGCTCGGCTGAGGGCGCGCGAGGACCACGAAGCCGGCCAGCGTGCCGGCAGCCAGGATCACCGACGCCCGCAACGGGACCCCCGCCCGGCGGCCCAGGAGCAGTGCAGCGCCGAGGACGATGGCCACGTTCGCGCCAGACAGTGCTGGCTAGAGACAGGACTGCTGACCGGTCGAATCTTGCGCTCATCTTGGGATCGCGCCCCCGGGCGATGACATTGTCCAGCGCCCTCGTCCTCGCGTGCCGTAGGACGCTCAGCCCGTGGCGTCGGGCGAGGGGGGGCCGTACCAGCCGCCGTCACGCTCATGACCGGTGGTTGGGCATGCTGAGCCCATGGATGCGAGCCGCGACCCAGAGCTTGTCGTCGTCTTCAAGGGCGCCCCCGGGATGGAGAAGTTGCTCGAACGGACGCTCGCGGAGGACGGGGTCGAGGTCACGTGGGTCGCGCAACGCACGGCATCCCGCTCACTTACCGGTTCGAATGGGGAGGCCAGATTCGGGTCCGGCGGCGTAATCAGGGTTCAGCCGTGGGAGCTGGTCGAGTTCGTTGGCCTAGCCGTCGCGTCGGGGGCCACGTACGACGCCATAAAGGCGCTCGTGCGCCGTGCGGTCGCGGAGTTCACGCACAGGCACCGCCCCGCCACCCCCGTGAAGCCGTATTAGGTTGCTCCGGCTTGGGCTGAGGCCCCGGATGTGTCACTGGACGAAGTTCTCAGTGACCCAACCTTCGAGGACCTGCGTGGGCCGGAGGACGGCATCGCCCCGTAACGGGCGACGGGGTAGCCAGACGCAGCAGGCGCTCGAACGGGGTGAGGTTCATGGTGTTGCCTTGTCGAGGACGACAAGTCCGTAGGCGCGCAGGTGTCCACGACGACCCATCACGGACGCCGCGCGCCCCCTCGAGCACGCCCACCTACACATCACTGTCGACCCTCGCGGACGGCCAGAGGATCCCGCGTGTCCAGACGGAATTCCAGCGTTGTGCCAACGACCCAAAGTGTGCACTTGCGCCGTCCTGTTGATAAGGCTTGCGTGTGCCGGATACTGCTACCGCAGCCAATATCCGATCACGACGCCTATCCATCCTCCAGCCACGCTCGCGGTCTCCTTGTCGCCTGTCGCGACGAAGAAGATCCCGGCAGACATCGCGAACAATGAAACCACGATCTGCATGATTGCTTGCGTGCGAGTAAGTCGTTGACTCCCCGTCGCTGTCGAACGACTTTGGACCCGCGGGCGCGCCATACGAGTGGTCGTAGGCCCTGAACGAGCGGTCCACTCAACTCCGTGGACCGCGTCGCTTTGCCTAGCCTCCTCACTCGCGGGGATTTTTGCGCCAAGCCGAGCTTGGCGCTCCTCCGCGCGGATTTGCGCCAGCCGAGCTTGGCGCATCGCCTCGATGTGCGCGTCCTCGTGTACCGCGGCCCTTAGCCTCGCCTCTTCCCTCGCATCGATTCGCGAGGATTCGAGGTCAGCTTCGCGTACCGCCTCAGTCCGCCCAGCCTCCTCGACCCTGTCGCTGCCCGGGGCTTGCACGTGACGCTGTCCTGCTCCACGTGCGAGTTCCCCCGGACGGAGCACATCTGCGTGAGGGGGTCGGTGGAAAAACGCCTCGCGTACCGCCTTCACTTGCGTTCCTACGATTGCCATGAACATCATCTCCCATCGCCTTCAGTGCTAATGTGGGGGCGATGCAACTCAGGGCCCTCGGAGCCGCCCTAAGTTCCGGGCTCGATCGGCAGGTCCTCCCATCCGAGGAAAATCGACTCAGTCACGCGCCGCTGCGCCGC
>JALYMU010000079.1 GCA_030773595.1 Actinomycetota bacterium
CTCCACGACCGGCGGGGCGGGTCGGGACGACCTGCTCTCCGGCGGGCACCACGACGGCGAGGCGGGCTCCGCCCCCGGCGTGGAGGCGGGCGGGCGCGGGGCGCGTGCCGCCGGCATCGCCGCCTCGCTCACGACGCTGGCCTTCGGACTGCACCTCGCCGCGGTCGTGACGCGTGGCTTCGCGACGGGTCGCGCGCCGTGGGCGAACATGTACGAGTTCGTCCTCGCCACCACGCTCGCCGCGACCGGTGCCTACCTCGTGCTCCTGCGCCGGTACGACGTGCGCTTCCTCGGCGTCGTGACCGTTCCCGTTGTCGCGCTCGGCCTCGGGGTCGCGCTGCGCAGCCTCTACGTCCCGGCCGACGACGTCGTCCCGGCGCTGGACTCCTACTGGATCGCCATCCATGTCACGGCGGCGATAGTCGCCTCCGGCTTGTTCCTCGCCGGTGGCGGCCTGCTCCTGCTGATGCTGGCGCGCGAGCGCGAGGAGCGCCGCGCTCTCCGCGGCCGACCCGGCCGCGGTCGCGTGGCAGCGTGGGTGTCGCGGCTGCCGTCTCCTGCGAGACTCGACCAACTGGCCTACCGCGTCCACACGTTCGTCTTCCCGCTGTGGACCTTCGCCGTCGTCTCCGGTGCCATCTGGGCCGACGACGCGTGGGGTCGCTACTGGGGCTGGGACCCGAAGGAGGTGTGGGCCTTCATCACGTGGGTGTCCTACGCCGCCCATCTCCACGCTCGCGCGCTGCTTGGTCCGCGCAGCCGGGTGGCCGCCGTCATCGCGCTGGTGGGCTTCATGACGTTCCTGTTCAACCTGTTCGGCGTCAACATCTGGTTCTCGGGATTGCACTCGTACGCGTTCTGAGCGCGCCCTGGCCGGTGGCCGCCGCGGTTCCGCGCGCCCGCCCGCGGGTACCGCTCACCCCATGCCGTTGCGCCGTACGCTGCTCGCGTCGCTCACCGCCCTGACCGTCCTCGTGTCCGGCAGTGCCTGCGCCGTGGGCGGCTCCGGCGCCGGGACCGCGGGCGGGGACCGCAGCATCACCGACATCATCCGCGACGCGGTTGAAGAGGCGAAGAAGCGCAACCAGTCCGAGTCGGGGCGCACCAGCGGGCGCCAGGAGGAGTCCGGCGAGGTCCTGAGGGCGGACACGCGGACACAGTTCAACTACGACGAGTACCAGAACATGCTGCGGCAGGTCATCGCGCTGCTGGAGCAGTACTGGAGCGAGACGCTGCCCGCGGCCTACGGCGTGGAGTACTCCAGCCCCCAGCGCTACGAGTACTACCGCTCCGACGAGGGCGGCGGCCCCCGGTGCGGCGATGAGGAAGCGCCGGCGAGGAACGCGTTCTATTGCCCCGCAGGGGACTTCATCGCCTGGGACGAGTCCGGGCTCATGATTCCCTACTACGTGCAGGGTGGGGACTTCGCGGCGGCGTTCGTGCTCGCGCACGAGTTCGGTCACGCCATGCAGGTCCGCCTGCCCCAGCAGGTCAAGCTCGGCGTGATCCGCGAGCTACAGGCCGACTGTTTCGCCGGTGCGTGGTCGAAGTGGGTCTCCGAGCAGGGTCGCCTCGAGGCCGGGGACCTCGACGAGGCGACGCTGGCGGTGTTCGCCGCACGCGACGTACCGGGTACGCCGTTCACGGACCCGCGAGCACACGGCAGCGGCTTCGAGCGGACCCGGGCCTTCGGCGACGGCTTCGAGATCGGGCCGAGGGCCTGTCACCCGGCCCGGGCGGACGACTGGGTGGTCGCCGCGCGCTGACCCGTCACTCCGGCCGCGTGCCTGCGTCGCCCTCGCCCGGCTCGTCGCGCATCCTCTCCTCGCGACGGCGCAGGTCCTCCTCCCACTTGCGCAGCATCTGCTGGTGCTCCTGGTCGGCGCGGTTCATCTGCGCGAGGAACTCCGGGTCGTCGTCCGGCGCCAGCGTCCGCGGCCGCTCGTACTCCGGGCCGGCGGTCCGCGTCGAGCGCCACGGCACCGGACGTCCCGCCGCACCGGACCGGTCGCGTCCGGCGAGCAGCCACGCGACCGGACCGGCGACCCAGATCAGCACGATCAGCGCGATCCACCAGCGCTTCTGCAGGTGGCGGACGTGGCTGTCGTCGGTCTGAACGCAGTCGACGAGCGCGTAGATCGTGAGCACCAGAGGCACCACGAACATCAAGACCCGGAACATGGCGACAGCGTACGGCGGCAATCCCGCGCCCGGGAGCGATGCGCCTCGGTCGTAGGCTCGAGCGGTGAACGAGCTGCTCCGGCGCCATCCCGTGCTGGCCTACACAGCGGCGCGCGCCGGACTGCTCACCGTGGCCATCGTGGTGCTGGGAGCGCTCGGCCTGCGCGGACCGTGGCTGGTCGTCGGGGCAATACTCCTGTCCGGTGCCGTGAGCTTCGTCCTGCTCTCCCGGATGCGCGACGAGATGGCCCAGCGATTGGCCGGGCGGGTCGAGCGCGCCCGGTCGAGTCTCGACGACAGCGCGGCGGCCGAGGACGACGACCCACCGTCGCGGTAGAGCCCAGCGGCGAGGCTCCGCGCTGGCCGTGTTCTCAGCCGAGCGCCAGACCGACGGCGAGCAGCACGCCGTAGGCCAGCTGGACCCGTCCCGTGTCGCGCAGCGAGGCGACGAGGTCGCGCCCGAGCGCGCCGGCGAGCACCGACCGCACCGGTCGTACGGCGAGGGGCGCGGCCAGCAATGCCAGCGCGGCGCCCGGCCGCGTGGCGGCCAGCCCGGTAGCGGCGGCGAAGGGCAGGACGACCAGCCCGGCGTAGAGCAGTCTCGTCCGCCGGTCACCGAGCACGACCGCGAGCGTCCGCTTGCCGACGGCCTCGTCCCCGGCCCGGTCGCGCAGGTTGTTCACGACGAGCAGCGCGCAGGCGAGCATGCCGACGGGGACGGAGGCGGCGACGGCGAGGGCGGTGAGTCGGCCGACCTGGACGTACGCCGTGCCCGTCACGGCCACGAGCCCGAAGAACACGAAGACCGACAGCTCCCCGAGGCCGCGGTAGCCGTAGGGCCGTGAGCCGCCGGTGTAGCCCCAGGCCGCCGCCACGGACAGCGCCCCGACGACGACCAGCCACCACGACGTCGTCACCGCCAGGACGAGCCCGGCCAGCGCGGCGAGCCCGAAGGACGCGAACGCCGCGCCCTTCACGGCCGACGCTGGCGCCACGCCCGAACCGACGAGCCGCAACGGTCCGACCCGCTCGGCGTCCGTCCCGCGGATCCCGTCGCTGTAGTCGTTCGCGTAGTTCACGCCGACCTGCAACGCGAGCGCCACGCCTAGCGCGAGCAGCGCCTTCCACCAGAGGGCTGACCCGGCGGCCGCCGCTGCGCCCGTGCCGACCGCGACCGGCGCGACGGCGGCCGGAAGGGTGCGCGGGCGCGCGCCTTCGAGCCACTGCGCGGGCGTCGCCACGGGCTTTCCCTCCGGACCGCGACCGCGCGCGGAAATGGTGGCGGTGCCCGGGTACGGCGGCGGGTCGGCGTACGAGGGGCGCCCGGCGGTGGTCCGCGGGCCCCGGCAGGCTATCCGTCGGCGGTGGACCGCCTCGTCGCCACCCGACGCCGTCCCGTCGGAGCCGGTCACCACAGCCGCCGAGGCCAGCGGTCCCCAACCGCACCGGCCACGGCGTCGAAGATGAGGCATGACCCGAGCTCGCGCCTGTCTGTCACTCGTCGCCGTGGCTGCCGTCCTGACCGGCTGCGGCGCCGGCGCCCCCCGACAGGCCGTCGAAGCCGGGGCCACTCCGACCGGACATGCCGGTCACGCAGCCGCAGACGACGCAGCCGGTTCTGCCGGACACCACGCCGCCGAGACGCCGCACCCGGGCCACGAGGCGGGCGGGACGCCACAGGGCGGCTCCCACGGCGGCACGTCGGCACCGACCACGGGATCGGGGCACGACACCCACTCCGGAGGGGCCTCCGAAGCACCGCACGACCACGCCTCCGCTGCGGCTGCCGATACTTCGCTCGCGCCGCTCCTGCTCACGACGCGGGACCTTCCCCCGCGCTACCGCCGAGGCGCCGGCCACCACCACGTCAGTGCGACGGGGACGCCGACGGTGGCGCCCCCGCCCCCGGGATGCCGAGCGCTCGCCGGGCTTTTCGACCAGCACGGCGACGTGCACGAAGGCCACCACCCAATGGCGACGACGGCGTTCTCCCGCAGCCCCTACGGGCCCCACATCGAGCAGGTCGTGATCGAGTACGGCGAGGAACGGGCCGCCTCCGCGGCCGTCGCCGACGTGCGTGAGGCGCCGCGCACGTGCCCACGTCTCACGCTGCCGCGGGCCGGTGCCACGTCGTACGACGTCGCCGCTCGCCGCATTGCACCGCTCGGCGACGAGGCCGCCGCGCTGACCCTGCACGCTCGGGGCGCCGACTTCGCCACGGTCGGCACCGACATCGCGGCGGTCCGGGCCGGGACCGTCGTCACCGTGGTCAGGTTCTCCACCGTCACGCGCAGTGCCGGCGAGCGCGGTCACCTAGGGCGGGCCGCGAGGGCAGCGGTCGCGCGGATCGCTTCGGGCGACTGAGCCGGGCCTGCACCGGGACTCCGGGTGCTGTCTGCTGTTGCAAGGCCGCGCCGCCCGGCAACGCCGTGAGGCCCCCACGCCGCAGTGTGGGGGCCTCGGCTGCCTGCGGAACCGATCAGGCCTTGGCCGGGTTGGTCGGGTCGACGGCCAGCGCGAAGCCCATGTGCACGCGCTATCACTAGTCCCGAGAGTCACAAGGGCCTAGCGCGCCGCGGCGTCGTCCCGCTACGGGGAGCTTTGTCCCGCCTCAGCCAGGACTGCCGCCGACACCAGCGCCGCTCGATCCACCTTGCCGCTCGGGAGCACCGGCAGCGCGCGTACGACGACCACCTCCCGCGGGGCCCACGCGCGGCCGAGCTCGTCCGCCACCGCTCGGCGCAGCGCCTCGGGACGCAGGGGCGGCCTCGCGCGCGCCACCACGAAGGCAACCACCCGATGACCCCACTCCTGGTCGGGTACCCCGACGACGGCGCACTCGCCCACCCCGTCGCAGGCGGCGAGCACCGCCTCCACCGCGGCGGAGGCGACCTTCACGCCCCCGGTGACGATCACGTCGTCGGCCCGGCCGAGGACGTCGAGCGCGCCGTCGGGACGGACCCGCCCGAGGTCGCCGGTCAGGAAGGCCCCGTCCACGAACGCCGCCGCGGTGAGGTGGGGCCGGCGGTGGTAGCCGAGCGCGAGCACGGGCCCGGACAGCCGGATGCGGCCGTCGCCGCCGACGTCGACGCTGACGCTGACGCCGGGCAGCGGTCGCCGGTCGTACACGCAGCCACCGCACGTTTCCGTCATCCCGTAGGTCAGCACGACCCGCGCGCCGGCGTCGCGTGCGGCCGTGACCACGGACGGCGAGGCGGCCGCGCCACCGACGAGCACCGCGTCGTACGTCGAGAGCGCCCGGAGTGCCGCGCCGCCGGCGTCGACCAGCCGGCCGAGTTGGGTGGGCACGAGTGACGTGTAGCGCCGGGAGCCGGACAGCGCCTCCGTCGCCGTGACGAACCGCTCGGCCGTGAAGCGCTCCGAGCCGTCGAGCACGACCGGCTCCGTGCCCGCCAGCATCGAGCGCAGGACGACCTGCAGACCGGCGATGTGCGTGGCGGGGAGGGTGAGCAGCCACTGGCCCGGACCGCCCAGGCTCGAGTGCGTGCCCTCGGCGGACGCGCGCAGCGCCGAGCCGCCGAGCAGCACGCCTTTGGGCTCGCCGGTCGACCCCGACGTGGCGACGAGGACCGCCGCGCGTGGATCGCAGCCCTCGTCAGGACGTACGGCGGCGAGCACTCGTGTCCGGACAGCGGTGTCCGTCGCGGGGACCGGCACGACCGCCGGGCCGCTCCCGTCGAGCGCCGCCGCCAACGCCGGCCGTAGCACGTCGAGCACCTCGCGCCCCGGCGGGCACTCGACGACCATCAGCGGACGCACGAGAACTCAGAAGTGCCACGGGAAGCGGCTCCAGTCCGGCTCCCGCTTCTCGAGAAAGGCGTCCCGACCCTCGACCGCCTCGTCGGTCATGTAGGCCAGCCGCGTCGCCTCGCCGGCGAACACCTGCTGACCCACCATCCCGTCGTCGACGGCGTTGAACGCGAACTTCAGCATGCGCTGCGCCGTAGGACTCTTGCCGAGGATCTCGCCCGCCCACTGCAGCGCCGTGCGCTCCAGCTCCGCGTGCGGCACCACCTCGTTGACCATGCCCATCCGGTGGGCGGCCTCCGCGTCGTACGCCCGCCCCAGGAAGAAGATCTCTCGAGCGAACTTCTGGCCGACCTGCCGGGCGAGGTACGCCGAGCCGTACCCGCCGTCGAAGCTGCCGACGTCGGCGTCGGTCTGCTTGAACCGCGCGTGCTCACGGCTCGCCAGGGTCAGGTCCGCGACGACGTGCAGCGAGTGCCCACCGCCGGCCGCCCACCCCGGGACCACGGCGATGACGACCTTGGGCATGAACCGGATCAGCCGCTGGACCTCGAGGATGTGCAGCCGCCCGGCCCGGGCGGCATCGACGGTCTCGGCCGTCTCGCCCGAGGCGTACTGGTAGCCGCTGCGCCCGCGGATTCGCTGGTCGCCGCCGCTGCAGAACGCCCAGCCGCCGTCCTTCGGGGACGGCCCGTTGCCGGTGAGCAGAACGCACCCGACGTCGGGCGTCATCCGGGCGTGGTCGAGCACGCGGTAGAGCTCGTCGACCGTGTGCGGCCGGAACGCGTTGCGCACCTCGGGCCGGTCGAACGCCACACGGACCGCGCCGACGTCCACGGCGCGGTGGTAGGTCACGTCCGTGAGGGCGTCGAAGCCCTCGACGGGACGCCACGCGGCGGGGTCGAACAGCTCGGACACGGGAGAGGCAGCCACGGACTCCACGCTAGACGTGGTCGCCGTACGCGGGTCATGCGATCCACAGGTGCCCGATGTCGACAGCTACCCGAACACCAGCTGGTCGCCGAGGTCGGGGCACAGCTCGGGCAACTCCTCCGCGAACTCCTCGCCGGCGAACTGGTGAGCCGGCCACCACAGTGAGCGGGAGGACCCGTCGAGCAGAACGACGTGGAGGGCCGTACGAAGTAGTCCGAGCTCAAGCCGCGGGCTGCGGATCTAGCAGGCCATCGTGGCCTGCAGCTCTGCGTCGATGGCGGCGAGCGTGGCGGGATCGATCGCTTGCGTGCCCGGCTCCTCGGGCTCGATCGCCTGCGTCATGGGGGCTCCTCTTCTCGCGTCGCGCCACCGTATGAATCGGTCGGCGGTGCCGTCCCACCTTGTCCACAGCTCCGACGCGTCACGGGTGGTTCTCGCCGGACTTGAGGGCCCACCGCGAGCGGCCCGGGTCACCGCGCGCGGCCGCTTGGGTAGCCGCACGCGACGTCCCGCGGACGCAACGGCGACGGTCAGGGACCATGGGTCCATGCGCCCCCACAGTCGTAGCGCGTCCCGACTCGCCGTGATCCTGAAGACTTGTCCCGCCTCCCGCGGGGACAGACCCTCATGATCATGGAGGACGCGGGATCAGCCCCGCGCACGGGCACCGCTGACGGACGGCTCGACACCCACGTCTTCGCCGTCCCCATGCGCACGCGCTTCCGCGGCATCACCGTCCGCGAGGGCATGCTGCTGCGCGGCCCGGCCGGGTGGGCGGAGTTCTCGCCGTTTTGGGACTACGACGCGGCCGAGTGCGTGCCGTGGCTGCACGCGGCGCTCGAGGCCGCGTACGAGGGGTGGCCGGCGCCCGTCCGCGACCGCGTGCCCGTCAACGTCACGGTCCCGGCCGTCGGTCCCGAGCAAGCCGCCGACGTCGTCCGCGCCTCGGCCGGCTGCCGGACCGCGAAGGTGAAGGTCGCCGACCCGGGCCACACGGAGTCGGACGACACGGCGCGGGTCGAGGCCGTGGCCGACGCCCTGGGCCCAGGCGGGCGGGTGAGGGTCGACGCCAACGGCGCGTGGGATCCCGACACTGCTGTACGTCGAATGACCGCGCTCGACCGCGCCGCCAAGGGCCTGGAGTAC
The DNA here is from genome assembly GCA_030773595.1 of Actinomycetota bacterium. Classification (GTDB taxonomy): domain Bacteria; phylum Actinomycetota; class Actinomycetes; order JALYMU01; family JALYMU01; genus JALYMU01. Next base: position 8,029 of record JALYMU010000079.1, read on the forward strand.
GTCGAGCAGCCCTGCCGCACGGTCGAGGAGCTCGCCGCCGTACGCCGCCGGGTGGACGTCCCGATCGCCGCCGACGAGTCCATCCGCCGTGCCGAGGACCCCTACCGCGTCGCCGCCCTCCAGGCGGCGGACATCGCCGTGCTGAAGGTGCAACCGCTCGGAGGGGTCCGAGCCTGTCTCGACATCGCCGAGCGCATCGGCCTGCCCGTGGTGGTCAGCAGCGCGCTCGAGACGTCGGTGGGCATCGCGGCCGGGGTGGCGCTCGCCGCAGCCCTCCCCGAACTGCCGCACGCTTGCGGCCTGGCAACCGTGGCGCTCCTGACGGACGACGTCACCGACCCGTCCCTGCAGGCGGTCGACGGAGCGCTCCCGGTTGTCCGGCCGGACGTCGACCGCGCGCGGCTCGACCGGCTGCGCGCCGACGACGCGACAGCCGACCGCTGGCGCGACAGACTCGACACCGTGCTGGCCCGATCGCGCTCTGCCTCGTGAACCCCTCCACAGCGCTCGCCACGGTCGTCGTCGACGAGCTCGTCCGGGGTGGCGTCCGCGAAGCGGTCCTCTCACCCGGATCCCGCAACGCGCCGCTGTCCTACGCACTGCACGAGGCGTACCTCGCCGGCCGGCTGCGGCTGCACGTGCGCGTGGACGAGCGCACCGCGGCCTTCCTCGCGCTCGGCCTGGCCAAGGCCTCGGGCATCCCCGTGCCCGTCGTCTGCACGTCCGGGACCGCAGCGGCCAACCTCCACCCCGCCGTCCTCGAGGCATCCCACGCCGGGGTGGCCCTGCTGGCACTGACCGCGGACCGCCCGGTCGAGCTCCATGGCAGCGGGGCCAACCAGACCACGGACCAGATCGGGCTGTACGGCGGGGCGGTCCGCTCGGCGCACCTGCTCACCACCGCGGCCGCCGACGCCTCGGAGCAGCGGAGCTGGCGCGCCGCGGTCTGCCGAGCCCTCGCCACCGCGGCCGGTGAGCTGGACGGCGACCCCGGTCCCGTCCACGTCAACATCGCCCTCCGCGAGCCTCTCGTCCCTGACCAGACAGACGTGTCCGTCGAAATGGAACCGGGACGACCCGACGGTGGTCCCTGGACACAGGTGTCTGTCCCTGCTCCCTCGTGGAGCGGACCACTCGACGGCGCGCGCGCGCTCGGCACGGGTCTGGAAAGGACCCTCGTCGTCGTCGGCGACTGCCCTGCGGAGATGGGGGAGCAGGCCGGTCGAATCGCCGCGCGGCGCGGGTGGCCCCTGGTGGCCGAGCCGTCGTCCGGTGCCTCGGCATGGGCGATCCCGCACGGCCCGCTGCTGCTCTCGAGCGAGCGGTTCCTCGAGGCGCACAAGCCGCAGCGCGTCCTGGTCGTCGGGCGGCCGACGCTTGCCCGACCAGTGCAGCGGCTCCTGTCCGACCCGGACGTCTGGGTCGAGGTCGTTACCGCCTCACCACGCTGGCCCGATCCGCCCGCGGCAGCTCGCGCCGTACACCACCGCACGTGGCTCGAGGCCGGGCTGCGCAAGCCGTCCGAGGCGCCACGAGGTGCGTGGGTCACGCACCTCAGTCCGGAACCGGCAGAGAGCGACCTGGCATGGGCAGCGGTGTGGCGCGACGCCGGCGTCGGTGCGGCGGCGGCGGTCGCGGACGTCCTCGAGCACGCCTGGCCGTCCGGCCCTTCGGTTGCCCGTGACGTCCTCGCCGCCATCCCGCGTGAGTCCGTCCTCGTGCTGGGGTCGTCGAGCAGCGTGCGAGACGTGGACCTCGTGGCAGCTCCGCGCGCGGACGTGCGCGTCTTCGCCAACCGCGGTCTCGCCGGCATCGACGGCACGGTCTCGACCGCCGTGGGCGTCGCGCTGGCCGCCCAGCGCTCCGGCGCCCCGGGTGGCGCCGTGCGAACCCCGGCCTACGCCCTGCTCGGGGACCTGACCTTCCTGCACGACGCGAACGGCCTCCTCCTCGGTCCCGGGGAACCGCGGCCGGACCTGTGCATCGTTGTGGTGAACGACGACGGCGGGGGCATCTTCGGCGTGCTCGAGCAGGGCGCGCCGGAGCACGCACGCGCCTTCGAGCGGGTCTTCGCCACGCCGACCGGCGCGGACCTCGCGGCGCTCTGTGCGGCGATGAAGACGCCGTACACCGGTGTCAGGACGCGCGACGAGCTCGCCTCCGCCGTCGTCGCCGGATCGACCGGACCGGGCATCCGTGTCGTCGAGGTCAGGACCGACCGCAGCGCCGCTCGAGAGCTGCATGTCCGACTGCGCGCGGCCGTCGCCGACGCGCTGACGCCGTTGGCCGACCGCTGACGGAGTGTCCACGAGCGCCAGCGACACCGGCGCGTTGCCGGAATCTCTGAACACTCGATCTTTATGGCGACCGTCCGCGCCACCGGATCAGCCGGCGAGCGCGTCGCGCATCGGCACGAGCTTGGCGTTGCTCTCGACGAGTTCCGCCTCCGGGTCCGACCCCGCGACGATGCCGCACCCGGCGAAGAGCCGCAGCCGCGCCGGGTCGTCGGGGTCGACCTGCGCGCAGCGCAGTGCGAGACCCCACTCGCCGTCGCCGGAGGCGTCGACCCAGCCGACCGGACCGGCGTACCGGCCCCGGTCCATGCCCTCGACGTCGCGGATGAGATCGCGCGCGACCGCGGTCGGCGTGCCGCAGACCGCCGCGGAGGGATGCAGCGACGCCGCGAGACGCAGCGAGGACGAGCCGTCGGCGAGGACACCGGTGACGTCGCTCGCGAGGTGCATGACGTTGGGCAGGTGCAGCACGAACGGCGACTCGGGCACGTTGCGGCTCGAGCAGTGCCGCTCCAGGGCCTCGGCCACCGAGCGCACGGCGTACTCGTGCTCCTCGAGGTCCTTGCTCGATCGGGCCAGGGACGCGGCGAGCGCCAGGTCGCGCTGGTCGTCGCCCGTACGCCGGATCGTCCCGGCGAGGACCCGCGACGTCACGAGGCCGCGCTCGAGGCGGACCAGCATCTCCGGCGTCGCGCCGAGCAGGCCGTCGACGGCGAAGGTCCAGCAGCCCGGGTAGCCCGCGGCGAGCTGGCCGAGCGGCCAGCGCAGGTCCACCGGCTCCGTCGCGTGGGCCTCCAGGTCCCGGGCGAGGACAACCTTGTCGACCTCGCCCGCGGCGATGCGCTCGACCGTGCGGCCCACCGCCGACTCCCACTCCGCCCCGGTGAGGGCGCCGTCCGCGAAGGACAGGCCGAGCGGCGGCTCCGGTGCGCCCTCGGACCGCCCCAGCGCGACGACCGGCGGCAGGGCCCCGTGCACGCCGACGGTCGTGACCCAGGCCTTGCCGCCCCGTCGGCCCACGACGACCCGGGGGACGACCATGACGGAGGTCCCGGGCACGTCGTCGAACGCGAAGGACGCGAAGGCGACCAGCCCGCTGCCGGGCAGCCGCACCTCGTCTCGTACGGCGGCGTGGCCGCACAGGTCGCGCCACCATCGCTCCGCGTCGGTGAAGCGGTCGGCTCCGCGCAGCTCCACCCGCGCGGCCGTGCCCCACGCCACCATGCCGTCACCGCGGCGCAGCCAGGCAAGGGCGCCGTCGCGCGGGACGAGATCGACCAGGGAGCCGGGGTCGGCGACGGAGACCGTGCGCACCGCGATCGCGGTGGAGTCCAGCGCCGACGTCACGACCGCCAGCGTACGGCGGGCGGCCCCAGGGGCTCGGGGAGGCCATCGACGTCGGCGGCGTGCGCGCCCGGGTCGGCGCCCGCCCATGACGGGGATAGCCTCCAATCCGTGAGCGACTCGACGACGACGCCGCCCGGCGCGCTGCCCTCGTGTGCGGTCGTCGACCGAGGATGCGCCACGGACCGGGCCTGGCTCGCGGCCGCCGTCCGCGCCGTCGATGCCGATGCGAACCGCTCGGCCGACACGCACCTGCTCGCCTTCCCGCTGCCCCGCGACTGGGACATCGACCTCTACCTCAAGGACGAGTCGACGCACCCCACGGGGAGCCTCAAGCACCGGCTGGCGCGCTCGCTGTTCCTGTACGCGCTGTGCAACGGGTGGATCCGCGAAGGGACCACGGTCATCGAGGCGTCGAGCGGTTCGACCGCGGTCTCCGAGGCCTACTTCGCCCGCATGCTCGGGCTGCGGTTCATCGCGGTGATGCCCGCGTCGACGAGCCCGGAGAAGGTCGACCTCATCGAGTTCCACGGTGGGCGATGTCACCTCGTCGACGACCCTGCACAGGTGTACGTCGAGTCGCGCCGACTGGCCGACGAGACCGGCGGCCACTTCATGGACCAGTTCACCTTCGCCGAGCGGGCAACGGACTGGCGGGGCAACAACAACATCGCGGAGTCGGTCTTCGAGCAGATGCGCGCCGAGCGCCATCCGGTCCCGGCCTGGGTCGTCGTGGGAGCCGGCACGGGCGGCACCAGTGCGACGTTCGGCCGCTACATCCGCTACCGGCGCCACGACACCCGGCTCTGTGTCGTCGACCCGGAGCGGTCGGCCTTCTTCCCGGGCTGGGTCGCGGACGACTCGGGCGCCACCACGTCGAGCGGGTCGCGCATCGAGGGCATCGGCCGACCGCGCATCGAGCCGTCCTTCGTCGGGCAGGTCATCGACCGGATGATGCGCGTGCCGGATGCTGCCTCCATCGCCGCGATGCGCCACGTCCACGAGGTCATGGGTCGGCGCGCCGGAGGGTCGACGGGGACGAGCCTGTGGGGCGCCCTGCAGATCGTGGCCGAGATGCTCGCGGCGGGCCGGACCGGAAGTGTCGTCACACTGTTGTGCGACGGCGGGGAGCGCTACCTGCACACCTACTACGACGACGCGTGGCTCGCGGCGCAGGACCTCGACGTCGCGCCGTACACCGCTGTCCTGCGTGAGTTCAGGGACACGGGCACCTGGCGTCACCCGTTCGGCCAGACACCATAGATAGTCATTTCGGATCATGCGCGTCGGCGTGCCGCACCGATAGAAATCGCGCAGACCGACGCGACCCTTGGGTGTTCGCGCGGCCGTGAACGAGGGGGGGCTGCGCATGCGCGCACGCCGAAGGACCGCAATGACTCTTCCCGTGGCGGGCGCCGTGCTCGCCGCGATCGTGGCTCCGACGGCGCCGGCGGGCGCGGTCCCCGTGGCCGCCGCGACCGCGACCGTCGGCGCGCAGTGCCCGACCGTCATGAAGACCGCCGACGTGCGCCAGGGGATGCGCGGGCAGGGACTGACGGTCACCCGTGGCAAGACGCCCGAGCCGTTCGCGGTCGAGGTGCTCGGCGTCCTCAAGGACGGCCTCGCGCCGGGCAAGGACCTCATCGTCATCGAGGTCTCCGACCTCCCCGGACGCAACGTCATCTCCAAGGGTGGTGGCATCTGGGCCGGTATGTCCGGCTCGCCGGTCTACGTCAACGGAAAGCTGCTCGGCGCGGTGTCCTACGGGTTCACCTGGTCGCCCTCGCCCGTCGGTGGCCTGACCCCGGCCGAGGACATGTGGGAGGTGCTCGGCTACCCGACCGGCACGACCTCCGCGACCGCCGCGGCGTCCACCCCGGAGTCCGTCGCGATTCCCGATTCCCTGCGCGCCCGGGTGGCCGCGACCGGCACGGACGGCACGTCGATGCGCCGCCTGCCCACACCACTGGGCGTGAGCGGCCTGCGCTCGGAGCGGGTCGAGAAGCTGCAGAAGGACGCAGACGCTGCCGGGAAGCCCTTCGTCGCGCACGCCAGTGGCAGCGGTTCGGCGCCCAGCGGCACCACGACCATGAGCCGCCCGGTCGCGGGCGGCAACTTCGTCGCGGCGATCTCCTACGGCGACGTCACGGCGGCCGGGACCGGCACGACGACGGCGGTCTGCGGGAGCAAGGCCCTCGCCTTCGGCCACCCCATGGCCTTCGCCGGGCCGACGCAGTACGGCGCCAACGACGCGAGCGCTCTCACGATCGTCAAGGACGACGTCTTCGGCTCGTTCAAGTTCGCCACCATCGGGGCTCCGTTCGGGACCGTGGACCAGGACCGGCTCTCCGCCATCCGCGGCCGGCTCGGCGCCGTGCCCCGGACGACCGCCGTACGCACCGCCATCACCAACGTCGATCTCGGCAAGTCCCGCAACGGCGTCACCCGAGTCACCGACCCGTCGTTCCTGCCGTGGCTCGGCTTCTACGGGGTCATCGGCGCCTACGACAGTGTCTTCGACGAGATCGGCGACGGCTCGGCGTCGGTCGCCTACACCATCAAGGGCACCCGCGCCGGGGGCGAGCCCTTCCAGGTCTACCGGGACAACCACTACGCCTCGACCTACGACCTCGCCGAGGAGCCGTCGTGGGACATCGCCATGACGCTCGACCGGCTGCTCAACCAGCCCTACGAGAAGGTCCGCATCAACTCGGTCGACCTGACCTCGAAGGTAACGACGAACTTCCGCCAGCTGCGCATCGTCGACGCCAAGGTGTCGGTCGACGGCGGGGACTTCCGCCGTCCGGAGGTGCTCCGGGTGAAGCCGGGGGCGTTGGTCACCGTCCGGGTCGTGATGCAGCCCTACCAGAGCCTCACCAAGCGCACCGTGGACCTGTCGCTGCGCGTGCCGACGGGCACGGCGGGACAGTTCGGCTCGCTCGACGTCATGGGGGGGTCCAGCGACGAGGAGAACGGCGAGGGCTGCCTCATCAGTGACCACGGCTGCTCCGGCGACGAGCCGCGCCAGTCGCTGGACACGGTGCTCAAGCGAATCCGGACCGGAGCGCACAACAACGACGTCCGCCTCGGCCTCTACCTCGAGGACGAGGAGAAGATGGACGGCTCGGTGTCGCGCACAACGGTCAAGCGGGTCGACCAGATCGTCCGCGGTCGTTCGGGCTTCTACCTCGAGGTCGTCCGCTAGACCGAGGTCCACGACGGACAGGGGTCCCGGTGCACACGCCACCGGGACCCCTCGTCGTCCTCGGGTGCTCAGGGGTGGAGCGCCTCCGGCTGCGGAGTCCGTACGTCGTCGGCGGGCACGACGCGGTTCTTACCCCGGTGCTTCGCGGCGTACAGCGCGGTGTCGGTTCGCTGCACGAGTGACTCCGCGTCGGGGGCACTGACTCCGAGAGTGGCGACGCCGATGCTGGTCGTCACCCCGTCGATGCCGGCGTCGACCTCGGCGCGGATCCGCTCCGCGGCGATGAGGGCGCCGTCGGTGGAGGTCTCCGGGAGGATCACCGCGAACTCGTCACCCCCGATGCGGTACGCCGTGTCGCCCGGGCGTCCCTGACGGAGCACGAGTCCGACCGAGGACAGCACCCGGTCGCCGGTCCGGTGCCCGTGGGTGTCGTTGACCTGCTTGAAGCCGTCGAGGTCCACGAGCGCGATGCTCAGCGGGCGGCCGTGCCGGCGGGCGAGGTCGATGGCGCGGCGGAGGTCCTCGTGGAAGGTCCGGTGGTTCGCGAGACCGGTGAGGCCGTCGGTCGTGGAGCCCTCCACCGCCTGCCCGTGCCGCGCGCTCAGGGCGCGACCTCCGATGGCGTAGAAGACCGGCAGCGCCAGGACGAGGCCCGCGGCGAGGGTGAGGAGCAGCACCTCACGCAGGTCGCTGACCTGCTCGCGCAGGTCGGCGCCCTTGCGGAAGACCTCGAGGACGTGCGGCTGGCCGCCGAGGGTGACGGGCACCCGGATCACCGACTTGCCGTCGAGCTCGGTGACATGGGCCTGGGAGAAGGGCTCGTCTCGCGCCACGACGTCGGAGATGCTCGACCGGGTTGCGGCATCCACCGTGGCGCCGACCGTCCGCGTCGTGGCCGAGGCCGCCCCCGGGGTGTGCCCGCCGTTCGGGGCAGCGGCCTGGCCGTGGCCCGGCTGTGCGGCGTCGCCGTGGGCCGGTTTGGGGGCCGTCTGGCCGTGGGCGGGCTCCGGGGCCGTGTCGCCGTGGGTCGACTCCGGGGCCGTCTCGCCGTGGGCAGGCCGCGCGGCCTCGCCATGGGCCGGCTGTGCCTTCTCGCCGTGCGCGCGCTGGGCGGCCTCCGGCGACGCAGCAGCGCCGTGCGGCGCCTTCGCCGTACCGCCGTGGTGGCGCACCCCGACAGCGCGAACCGTGCCGTCGTGCCCGACGAGGGCCACGTCGGCCACGTCTGGTCGCGAAGCCATGTGGTTGAGGAGCTCGCCGACCGCGGGGAGACCGCCGCCGGCGTCGTAGAGGTCCCGCAGGACGGATGCGTCACCGGTGTGCGCCGTCGTCATCTGGCGCAGAGCCGTCTGGCTCAGCGTCCGTGCCACGAGTGCGTACTGCAGGGCGCCGACGAGCACGAGTGCGAGCGCGAGCGACGCCATCATCCGGGCAACGAAGCTGCGCGACTCCGCGCGTCGCCCACCGGCGATCGACATTGTCCCCTCCTTGGTCAGGAAAGGCTTCGGCGCGGCGGCCGGATCGGTGTAGCGCTCAGTGCACGACGTGACCCTCATGGAGCAACGACAGCCCCAGGTCCGCGCGACGACGCAGCCATACTGAAGGTCGGTAGCGGGGGTCGCCGGTCGCGCGGACCAGCCCGGCCAGCACCCGCAGGACGCGGGACGGGCCGAGCTCGTCCCCCCACGAAAGCGGCCCGCGGGGATAGCCGAGGCCGAGCCGCACCGCCGCGTCGACGTCACCCGGGGCGGCGATGCGCAGCTGCGCGATCTCACAGGCGAGGTTGACCACGCACGCGACGACCCGCTGCGCGACGAACCCCGGCGAGTCCTCGACGACCGTGACGGGGAGGCCGGTGGCCGCCAGAGCCCCGTGGGCGCGCGTCAGCGCCTCGGACCGTGTCGCCGGTGTGGGGGCGAGGGTGAGGCGGCCGGCGAAACTCCCGAAGGGGTCGACGCCCACGGTCCTGGCTGGTGGCAGCCCGTGGTCCACGACGGCCGACGTCACGTCGTGCCCCCACGGCGTCACGATGACGACCGCGTCCGCGCCCGGTGACGGGCCGGCCTCCACCGACACCCCGCCCTCGCGCAGCAACCCGGCGAGCCGTTCCCCGTCGGGCTCCGCCCGGCTCACCCACACCGGCCCCCCGTCGTACGCCGGAGCGGCCGGCTCGTCCGGCACGCGCGGCGCCGTCCCGTCGTAGGCGTAGAACCCCTCGCCAGTCTTGCGGCCCAGCCGGGCGGCCGCGACGCGGCGCGCTGCCGTGGGGGAGGGCCGCAGCCGCGGGTCGGCGTAGAAGCCCGACCAGATCGCCTCCATCGCCGGATGTGACACGTCGAGGCCGGTCAGGTCGAACAGCTCGAACGGTCCCATCCGGAAGCCCGCGGCGTCGCGCAGAACCCGGTCGACGTCCGCGGAAGCGGCGACGCCCTCGTCCAGCAGCCGCAGCGCCTCTGTGGAGTAGGCGCGCCCGGCGTGGTTGACCAGGAAGCCCGGGGTGTCCCGGACCTGCACCGCGCGATGCCCGGTTCGCGCGACGACGTCGTGCGCGCGGTGCAACGCCGCAGCCGAGGTCCGCTCGCCCGCCACGACCTCGACGAGGCGCATGAGCGGCACGGGGTTGAAGAAGTGCAGGCCGACGACGCGCTCCGGTCGGCGCAAGGCCGATGCGATCGCCGTCACCGACAGCGAGGAGGTGTTCGTGGCGAGCAGGGCATCGTCGGCCACGACGGCCTCGATCTCGGCGAAGAGCGCGCGCTTGACCGCGAGGTCCTCCACCACCGCCTCGATGACGATGTCGGCACCGCGTACGGCGTCGGGACCAGGCCCGACCTCGACGAGCGCCGCGGACGCCGACGCCGCGGCCTCGGCGGTCATCCTGCCCTTCTCCTCGGCGCGCGCGAGCATGCCGCGCACGAAGGCCACCGCGTCAGCCGCGGCCCCGACCCGCGCATCGGAGACGAGCACCCGCGCGCCGCCTTCGGCGAGCACCTGTGCGATGCCGCGTCCCATCGCCCCCGAGCCGACCACGGCGACGGTCATCGGTTCTGCATCGCGGGCCCCCGCGTCGGCGCCAGTCACGGCGCCGTACTTTGCCACGGTGACCACGACGACACCGCGACCCGATGCCGACATCGACCCCATCACGCCGTTCGAGGACGTGCTCGCCGCCAACGGCCGCTATGCCGAGACCTTCCGCCTCGCGGGCCTGGAGCCCAGGGCCGCGCGGGGGCTCGCCGTACTCACCTGCATGGACTCCCGCATCGAGCCGCTGCAGATGCTCGGCCTGCGACCCGGTGACGCGAAGATCCTGCGCAACGCCGGCGCTCGCGTGACCGACGACGTCCTGCGGACGCTCGCGCTGGCGGTGCACCTGCTCGGCGTGGAGCGCGTGCTGGTGGTGCCGCACACTCGCTGCCGCATGGCCGCGGGCAGCGCGGAGGACCTCCACCGCGCGGTGTACGAGGCGTCGGGGATCGACACGCGCAGCCTCGACCTGCGCCCGAGCACGGACCTTGAGGCCACGCTGAGCGAGGACCTCCAGCGCATCCGGTCCTGGCCCTACCTCCCGGCGGGCCTCGCGGTGCTCGGAGCGGTGTACGACGTGGACACCGGCCGGCTGCGTCCGCTGCCGGAGGCGTGAGCCTGCGGGCACCGCCGGACGCGGCGCTTCCCGTCCGGACCGACGAGGCCCTGACCTACCTGTCGTAGCCCTCCCGGCGGTGCCCCACGCGAACCTGTACATCCGCGATGTACGCGACATCGACGACGTCGAGATGAGCGTCGTCGCCCCGATCGTGTTCTGCTCCAGCGAGACAGCTCGACGCCTCGCGCGGACCCACCGCTCCTCCGGACACGGGCTGCGCCCTAGCCTGCACCCGTGACGCGCGCCGACCTCGACAAGGAGCCGCACGAGGTCGCGGCGATGTTCGACGACGTGGCCGAGCGCTACGACCGCACCAACGACGTCCTCTCCGCGGGCCGCACCCGGAGGTGGCGGCGTGAGGTGACCCGCGCCGTCGACCCGCGTCCGGGACAGCGCGTCCTGGACCTGGCCGCCGGGACCGGGACGTCGGCCGAACCCGTACGCCGGGCCGGCGCGGACGTCGTCGCCTGTGACTTCTCCCTCGGCATGCTCCACGTCGGACGGCGCCGGCTCCCGCAGCTCGCGTTCGTGGCCGGCGACGCCCTGTCGCTGCCGTTCGCGGACGGCTCGTTCGACGCGGTGATGATCTCTTTCGGGCTGCGCAACGTCGCCGACGTCGACGCGGCGCTGGGCGAGATGCTGCGGGTCACGCGGCCCGGGGGGCGGCTGGTGGTGTGCGAGTTCAGCGCCCCGACGTGGGGGCCGGTCCGCACGGCGTACGTCGAGTACCTCATGCGCGCGCTGCCCGCCATTGCGCGCCGGGTCAGCTCGAATCCGGACGCCTACGTCTACCTGGCCGAGTCGATCCGTGCCTGGCCTGACCAGCGCGCGCTCGCCGCCCGGATCCGCGCCGCGGGGTGGACCGACGTCGCCTGGCGCAACCTCACCGGCGGAATCGTGGCGCTGCACCGGGCCCGGCGCGGGTCTGACCCCGTCTGACCTGGTCCGACCGCGACTGCACCGGGCGCTGCCGGCGGCGCACGAGGACGCTGCTGGCCCGAGTGGCGAGGCGAGGCGTTGCTACCCTCGGTGGAGTCCCCGGAGGTGCGCGTGGCAGTCGCGGAAGAAGGCCGGGCCGGCGACAGCGCGGGCGCCGACCCGCATGAGTCGGTCGCGCAGCTCGCCTTGACTCGCGCCCAGGAGTCCGTGCCCCTGGCCCGGCGCTTCGTCACAGACGTGGCGCGTCGATGGCGTCTGCACGATGTCGTGGATGCTGCTGAGCTGATATCCAGCGAGCTCGCCACCAACGCTCTGCTGCACGGCGCTCCGCCGGTGTCCCTCGTCGTGCGCCGCCGGGTCGACGGCGTGCGGATCGAGCTGCACGACGGGCGGCGGGCCGACCCGACGCTCGGACGGCAGCGCCTGCTCTCCACACGCGGCCGGGGCATGGCCATGGTCGAGATGCTCTCCGCGGACTGGGGCGTGGACACGGCAGAGCGTGGCAAGGTCGTGTGGGCGGAGGTGCGGGGGGACCTGCCTGCGCCGGAGGACTCCGTCACCGTGCACGCGCTCGAGGCGCTGTGGGGCGCGGATGACATGCCCGACACCGACGGGTCACCGGACGACCGCGCCGCCGCCCCGCCGCAGGGCGACTCGCCGGTGGACACGGTCGCCATGCTCGCCACTGAGATCGCCCGTGGCGCCGACCCGGCCACCGTCCACGAGCTGCAGGCCCGGGTCATGGTCGACCACATGTACCAGTTCGTCGGTCTCCTCACAGCTGACGGCGTCCTGATCGACGCCAACGTGCCGGCGCTCGTCGCGGGCGGACTCGAGCCCTCCGACGTCCTGGGCCGGCACTTCTGGGAGTGCGCCTGGTGGCAGGTCAGCCCGCGGACCGTCCGGGACGTCCGCGACGCGGTACGGTCCGCCAGGGAGGGCCGGGAGGCCCGCTACGACGTCGACGTCTGGGCTGGCGCCGCCGGCTCCCAGCTCGTCACGATCGACTTCAGCTGCCGCCCGATCAGGGACGCGGACGGGGTCATCGAGTTCATCGTCGTCGAAGGCCGCGACATCACCGAGAAGAAGCGTGCCGAGATAGAGCTGGCAGAGGCCGTCGAGCAGCTCGCGACCGCGAACCGCAGGCTGACCGAGCTCGACGCGCTGCGGCGCGAGTTCATCGCAAACGTCAGCCACGAGCTTCGCACGCCGCTCACCGTGATCCTCTCGGGCGCGGACCGCCTGCTACGCGACCAGGACCGTCCGCCGGCGGTGGACGCGCAGCGGATCCGCGACGCGGGCGCGGTGCTGCTCAAGCGGGTCAACGACCTGCTTTCCGCCGCGGCGCTCGAACAGCAGCGCGAGCTCCGACGGGGCGACGTCGACCTCGGCGTGCTGGCTCGCGGCGTGGCCGCGCAGTACGAGGGTCTGGCCGCCGACCGGCGCCAGCGGCTCGTGACGGCGGTCGAGACCGGTTGCGTCGCGTCGGTGGACGCGGACCTCGTCGAGTCGCTGGTGTCCAACCTCGTCGCCAACGCGGTCAAGTTCACACCGGTCGGTGGAGTCGTCCGGCTGACCGTGCAGCGGTGGGGCGAGCGAGCGCTGCTCGAGGTGGCGGACAGCGGCCCGGGCATCCCTGGGCCCATGCGGACCTCGGTCCTGGAGCCCTTCCGCCAGGTGGAGGGAAGCGAGACCCGGGCGCACGAGGGGACAGGGCTCGGCCTCGCCATCGCGGCTCAGGTGGCGGCTCGTCACGGTGGCACGATCGCGGTGTCGGACGCGCCGGAAGGCGGCGCGCTGGTCACGGTGACACTCCCGTTGGCCGAGGACGCGACTGACGTCACACGCGGCGATGGGCGGCTCGACCGTGTCGAGTCGCCGGTGTCGGCAGCGTTGCAGGCCGATGTCGATGCGCTCCGTGCGGAGCTCAAGCCTCCGAGTGACGTCGCGACCGGCTCCTCCGGCGAGCGGGCGCGATTGCTCGTCGCGGAAGACAATGTCGACCTCGGCGACTACCTCGTCGAGCTGCTGGGCGACAGGTACGACGTCACGCTGGCGCGTAGTGGCACACAGGCCCTCGAGCTCGCGTTCCGGGACGCGCCGGACCTGATCGTGAGCGACGTGATGATGCCCGGTCTGAGCGGCATGGAGCTGCTGCGCCGGACGCGCTCGGACCCGGCGCTGGCGCGCACTGCCGTCGTGCTGCTCACTGCCAAGGCGGACACGGCACAACGGGTGGAGGCGCTGCGCGCCGGTGCGGCGGACTACGTCCTCAAGCCGTTCGACCCTTCTGAGCTCGTGGCCCGGGTGAACAACGCGCTGAGGACGCGCGCCCGTTGAGGCTCCCGCCGACGGCAGCGCCCGGCGACGACGGCGCGAGACCGGCGGCTCGCCCTGGAGCCGGACTGGGGGCGGTCGGCCCGACGGGGCCGGAGTTTTCGCCGTCCCGGTCCCGGGGAGGTTGGCGCGGACGGAAACCGACGCGCGGAGGGAGCGACGACCATGGGTGCGGACGACAAGACGGCGAACAAGGTGGAGGAGATCACCGGCAGCGCCAAGGAGCAGATCGGCGGCGCGACCGGCGACAAGGACCTGCAGAACGAAGGGCGCGCCGACCAGGCGAAGGCCGACGTCAAGCAGGCCGGCGAGAAGATCAAGGACGCGTTCGGCCGCTGACGCGCGCGCCCGTACCGACGCCCGCCGGACTCCTCCGGCGGG
>JALYMU010000080.1 GCA_030773595.1 Actinomycetota bacterium
GGGCAGGAGGGCTGCGGCTCGACGACGGCGGGGAGGTCCTCGGCGGCACGGTGGTGCTGGCCCTCGGCGCGGAGAGCGGACGGCTGCCCGGCGTGCCGGCCGGGTCGGTGCCGGTGCGGCCGGTGAAGGGCCAGATCCTCCGGCTGTGCGGTGAGCCGGTGCTCGACGCGACCGTGCGGGCGCTGGTCCGCGGGCGGTCGGTCTACCTCGTCCCGCGGGCCGACGGGGAAGTCGTCGTCGGCGCGACCGTCGAGGAGCGGGGCTTCGACGCCCGGGTCACCGCCGGGGGCGTGCTGGACCTGCTCGCCGACGCGACGGAGGTCGCGCCGGGCCTCACCGAGCTCGCGCTCGCGGAGACGACGGCGCGATTCCGGCCGGGCACGCCCGACAACGCGCCGCTCCTCGGCCCCACCGCCCTGCCCGGGCTGGTCGTCGCGACCGGGCACCACCGCAACGGCGTGCTGCTCACGCCGGTCACGGCGGACGCGGTCACGGACGTGCTGCTGACCGGTGCGCTGCCGGAGGTGGCGGCGCCCTTCACTCCGCTGCGTTTCGCCCGGCAGGAGGTCGTATGAGACTCACGGTGAACGGTGCCCCCGTCGAGGTCGCCGCGTCGGTGACGGTGGCCGACCTCGTGGCGGAGCGCGCCCCGGAGCACCGGCGGGTCGCGGTCGCGCGCAACGGCGAGGTGGTCACGCGCGGCGAATGGGCGACGACGTCGCTGGCCGAGGGCGACGAGGTCGAGGTGCTCGTGCCGACGGCGGGTGGATAAGGCGCAAGGTCAATGGGGTTGCGCGCACGGGGCCGGACCAGCAGGAGGCGGACATGACGGCAGTGGACACGACAACGGGCACGACGGCGAGGGGTACGGAGCCCGAGCGGCGCGGCGGTGTCGGCGCGGAGGACGACGCCCTCGTGCTCGCGGGCCAGCGGTTCACCTCCCGCCTGCTGCTCGGCACCGGCGGCGCCCCGAGCATGGAGGTGCTGCAGCGCGCGATCACCGCGTCAGGCACCGAGATCGTGACGATCGCGCTGCGCCGGGTCGACGCCGCGGCGGGCGGGGCGCTGCTCGACGTCGTCGAGGCCGCGGGCGTACGGCTGCTCCCGAACACGGCGGGCTGCCGCACCGCCCGCGAGGCGGTGAAGACCGCCAAGCTCGGCCGGGAGGCGTTCGGGACCAACTGGGTCAAGCTCGAGGTGATCGGCGACGAGCGCACGCTGCTGCCCGACCCGGTCGAGCTGCTGGACGCCGCGGAGCAGCTCGTCCTCGACGGCTTCCGGGTCTTCGCCTACACCAACGACGACCCGATCACGGCGCAGCGCCTCGCGGACGCCGGCTGCGCGGCGGTGATGCCGCTGGGCTCGCCGATCGGCAGCGGGCTCGGCATCCGCAACCCCCACAACATCGCGCTGATCCGCGAGGCGCTGACCGTGCCTGTGGTGCTGGACGCGGGGATCGGCACGGCGTCCGACGCCGCCCTGGCGATGGAGCTCGGCTGCGACGCGGTGCTGCTCGCGTCGGCGGTGACCCGGGCGCGGGACCCGGAGCGGATGGCGTTGGCAATGCGCTACGCCGTGGAGGCGGGGCGGCTGGCCCGCGGCGCCGGCCGGATCGCCCGGCGGTGGCACGCGGACGCCTCGACGCCGATGGCGGGCCTCCCCACGCTGTGACCGCCACCGGTGACCTTGCCGATGCTGACGTCCCCGCCCGGCGTGTCGCCGTCCAGAACTGCACCATCACCGCGGCCGACCTGCCGCGGCTACTCGTCTTGTCCGACCGGGCGGCCTGCGGCGCCCGCCGGCTGGCCGACGTCGTCCGCGCGGCCGTGGACGGCGGGGCGCGCGCGTTGGTGCTGCGGGAGAAGGACCTCCCGACGCCGGAGCGCGCGCGGCTCGCCGACGAGCTGCGGGCCGTGCTGGCGCCGGTCAGCGGGCTGCTCGTGCTGGCCGGCCCTGAACTGGCCGGCGCAGGGCTGGCTGCGAGGAGGCTCCCCGACGAGGCGGTCCACCTGGCGGCCGCCGACCCGCTGCCCGCCGTACGACCGTGGCTGCTCGGCCGCTCCTGCCACGACGCCGGGGAGGTACGGCGAGCCGCGGCGGAGGGCTGCGACTGGGTCACGCTGTCGCCGGTGTTCTTCACCGCGTCGAAGCCCGGCTACGGGCCGGCGCTGGGCGCGGAGGGGCTCCGGGCGCTGACCGCGGGCGCGCCGCCGTCGTACGCCCTCGGCGGGGTCGAGCCGCAACGGGTGCGGGAGTGCCTCGACGCCGGGGCGTACGGCGTGGCCGTCATGGGCGCGGTGATGCGCGCCGCGCGGCCCGACCGGCTGGTCGCGGACCTGCTCGCCGGGCTCGACCCGGCCCCGCTGCCGGGTTGACGTCGGGCAGGTCGCATCAGGGCGTACCGTGCCGGACCACTCGACCCGACCCCGCCCTGGAGGCCCCGTGTACCGAGCCCTCGTCCTCGACCGCGAGCCGGAGTTCCGCGCGGAGGTGCGCGAGCTCGACGACGACCGGCTGCCCGAGGGCGACGTCACGCTCGCCGTCGAGGCCTCGACCCTGAACTACAAGGACGCGCTCGCCATCACCAACTCCGGCCCGGTGGTCCGGTCGTGGCCGATGGTCGCCGGGGTCGACGGTGCGGGCACCGTCGAGAAGTCGAGCAGCCCCGAGTGGCAGCCGGGCGACCGGGTGGTGCTCAACGGCTGGGGCGTCGGCGAGAAGCACCCGGGCTGCCTCGCGGAGCGGGCGCGGCTGCGCGGTGACTGGCTGGTCCGCCTGCCCGAGGCGTTCACGCCCCGGCAGGCCATGGCGATCGGCACGGCCGGCTACACCGCGATGCTCAGCGTCCTCGCGCTGGAGGACGCCGGGGTGATTCCGGGCGACGGCGAGGTGCTGGTGACCGGCGCGACCGGCGGCGTCGGCTCGGTCGCGGTGGCGCTGCTCGCCACGCTGGGGCACCGCGTCATCGCCGCCACCGGGAAGTCCAGTGAGGCCGACTACCTGACGTCGCTCGGCGCGGCCGCCGTGATCGACCGGGCGGAGCTGTCCGCGCCGGGCAAGCCGCTGCAGAAGGAGCGGTGGGCCGCGGTGGTCGACGCCGTCGGCAGCCACACGCTGGCGAACGCCCTGGCCCAGACCCGCTACCTCGGCACGGTGGCGGCCTGCGGCAACGCGCAGGGCGCCGACCTCCCGGGGTCGGTGTTCCCGTTCATCCTGCGCGGCGTGCGCCTCCTCGGCGTCGACAGCGTCAACGCTCCGCGCGCGCTGCGCGAGCGGGCGTGGTCGCGGCTCGCGTCCGACCTCGACGTGTCGCTGCTCGACGCGATGACCACCGAGGTGCCCCTCGACGGCGCCGTCGAGGCGGCGGCGCGGCTCAAGGCGGGCCAGGTGCGCGGGCGGATCGTGGTGCCGACCGGGCGGTGAGCACTCAGGCGGCCGGTGAGCACTCAGGCGGCCGGTGTGCCCTGGTCGAAGCGCAGCCGCCACCGGTCGCCGTCGAGCACCCACCCTGAGCTGCGGTGGGCAGCCTGCGGCTCGTCCCCGTCGACCGCGAGGACGTCCTCCACGTGGGCCTCGTCGAAACGGGTCTCGGGCCGCCACAGGGACTCCTCCAGCGCCCGCAGCTCGGCCGCGTCGGGCACCGGGAGGAACCGGGCAGCCAACCGGACGTTCGTGGTGGCGGTGACCGCAGGGCCGCCGTCACGGGCGACCCGGGCGGCTACCAGCCCGACGCGACCGTCGCGTCCTGTGACGGCACCCCCGCCGGCACCTCCGCCAGCATCGCCTCGAGCGCCGCCACCGCCGCCCGCGCCTCGTCCTCCAGCCGGTCGAGTAGCGCCGCGCGGTTCGCCGTGGACAGCCGCGACTCCTCCAGCTCCCGGCACACCTCCGCCACCCGCGCCGCACCGAAGCTCCCGCTGCTGCCCTTCAGCGTGTGAGCGAGGCGGTCCAGCGGCTCGTCCCGTTCGGCGGCGTCCCGCAGCTCGGTGACGCTGCGCGGCAGGCGCCCGGCGAACCGGGAGACCAGGCGGTGCAGGTCGTCGGCACGGAGGGTGCGCAGGTCCTCCACGACCTCGTCGTCGAGGACGCCCGCCGGTACGTCGACCCGCGCCGGCGCCCCCTCGGACGACGTGACCGACTCCAGGGCCGCGGCGAGGACCTGCAGCCGCAGCGGCTTGGTGCAGAACACGTCGGCACCGGCGGCGAGGAACGCCTCCCGGTCCTCGACGAACGCGCCCGCGGTCAGCGCCACGACCCACGGCTGCGGGCCGGGCAGGGCCCGGATCGCCCGGGTCGCGGTGAGCCCGTCCATGACCGGCATCTGACCGTCCATGAGCACGACGTCGTACCGGCCCGTCCCCACCGCCGTCACGGCGGCCGCGCCGTCACCCACGACGTCGGCGGTGTGCCCGAGCCGCTGCAGCAGGAGGCGGGTGAGCTGCTGGTTCACCTCGTGGTCCTCCACCACGAGGACGTGCAGCGACGGGCCGCTCGCCCCTGTCCGCGGGTCGGTCGCCGGGACCTCTGCGGAGTGCGCCGCGGGCTCGCCCTGGGCCGCGACCGGCCGCCGCAGCGCCAGCCGGACCGGGACGTGCGT
>JALYMU010000081.1 GCA_030773595.1 Actinomycetota bacterium
CCGCTGTCCGCTCGGGGGTCCGGACAGCGGCGGGATCTGCCCGGTCATCGCGCGGGAGCGCCCCGGCGTTACAGGGACCCGGACAGGTCACCCGTTCGGCTCAAGGGGCGACCCGTCCGTTGGTCGCGAAGGCCGCCGCGGTGACAGGCATGAGCCGGCACCACTCCTCCTCCATGCGCTCGGCGACCATCTCGATCTCCCGCTGCGGGAAGGACGGGAACCGCGCGTCCTCCCGCCTCGTGCGCAGCGAGAGGAAGTTCATCAGCGACCGGGCGTTCATCGTGACGTACATCGAGGAGTAGATCGTGACGGGCAGCACGATCCGGGCGACCTCGCGGGCGATCCCGGCGGCCAGCATGCGCTGGTAGGCCGCATAGGCCTCCTCGCACACGCGACGGGTCTCCGCCGTCACGAGCTCGTGCTGCTCGGGCGTACCGTCGACGAACTCGTAGGCACCCGGCTTGCCCTGCTGCACCAGCCGGCGCGCCGGCCCCGGCACGTAGAACACCGGACGGAGCTCGCGGTAGCGCCCGGACTCCTCGTTGTAGCTCGCGATCCGGTGTCGCATGAACTCGCGGAAGACGAAGATCGGTGCCTGGACGTAGAACGTCATGGAGTTGTGCTCGAACGGCGACCCGTGGCGGTCGCGCATCAGGAAGTTGATCAGCCCTTGGGAGCGGCCGGCGTCGGCGTCGACGTCGTCGAGGGACTGCTCGCCACGGGTGGACACCCGTGCCGCGAACAGCACGTCGGCGTCCTGAGCGCTCGCGCGGACGAGCTCCACGGTCACGTCGCTGCGGAACTCCACGGGGTGGCCGCTGCGGTCGGGCACGCTGAACTCCTCGTCGGTCGGATCTGCATCGCTGCGGTGCCGGCAGGGCGGCGCCAGCCTAGTGGCGTGGCCGGGAGCGCAACTTTGTCCCCGCGAAGGGGTACTTTTCGGGCCACAGGTCTCGCGCGATCTCACGCTTTGTGGTGCACTTGGCCACGCGCAGGTGTCAGTTGGTCCGTCCGGAGGAGCCGCCACGCATGCAGACCGGTTGGACCGACGAGGCGAGTGGCGACCAGTGGACCGTGCACGTCTTCGGCGACCTGGACCTCGAGACCGGACCGCCGCTGCGTGACCACCTGGCCAGCGTGCTGGCCCGCTCGGCGGAGCTCGTCGTCGACATGACGGCAGTGGAGTTCTGCGACTCCAGCGGGCTCGGCGCCCTCGTCGCGACCCGCCGCCGCGCTCTGCTGCTCGACCGGCGCCTCGTGCTGCGGCTGGAGAGCCACGGGCGCGTGCACCGCCTCCTGGAGCTCAGCGGTCTGGCGGACAGCTTCGAGCTCGACCCGGTGCCGGTCGCGACGCTGTCCGGCCCGGCCTAGCGGCCCCCGGCCTCCGCCGCCGGCTAGGGAGTCACTCGACGGGGTCCGAACCCGCGCCGTGGCGGGCGCCGCGCACGAGTTCACGCACCAAGGGCCTCCGCCGCCGGCACATACGTCAGCTCGACGCGGTCCCCGCCCGCCGTACGCACCAGGACGCCCAGCTCCCAGCGACCTGGCTCGGGCACGTCCGTGACCGCGGTCCACGGGATGTGAGTGTCCGCAGGCCGTGACAGATCCGGGCACCGTCCGCGTCGAGGACCGTCCGCCCACGCAGCTGCTGTCCGAGCAGGAGCGCCTGCAACACGAAGACCAGCCCGAACGACTCGCGGACCAGCAGGAGGCCGACCCCGCCGGCGCCCACGATGACGAGCCCCACGGCGAACAGCCCCCTGCGACGGCTGCGCAGCTCGGGGTACGTCCGCGGCACGGTCTCCACGGGCGGATTATGTCGTTCAGGCGTCGAAGTCGAGGTGCACGGTGGCGCTGCGCGGCCTGGCCTGGCACGCGAGCACGAACCCCGCCGCGAGCTCGTCGGGCTCGAGCGCGTAGTTCGTCGCCATGTCGACCTCCCCCGCGACGACCTTCGCGCGGCACGTGCCGCACACGCCGCCCTTGCACGCATAGGGCGCGTCGGGCCGCACGCGCAGGACCGCGTCGAGCACGTGCTCGCGCGACGGGTCGACGGCGACCGTCGTACGGCGGCCGTCCAGCACGACGCTCACGGTGCTCGAGGCCGTGCCGGTGCCGGGGAGCGAGGCCGCCGCGGCACGCTCCGGAGCGGCCGGCTCCCCCTCGACGCGAAAGAGCTCCACGTGCACGCGACTGGCCGGCACGCCGGCCTCGAGCAGCGAGGCGCGCACCGACTCGACCATGCGGTACGGCCCGCACAGGAACCACTCGTCGACGGTCTCCGGGGCCATCACCGTGTCGAGCAGCCGCTCGACCTTCGCCCGGTCGATCCGTCCCGTCAGGAGGTCGCTCTCCTGCGGCTCACGCGAGAGCACGTGCACGATCTGCAGCCGGTCGGGGTAGCGGTCCTTGAGGTCGGCGAGGTCCTCGAGGAACATCACGTCACCGGTGGTCCGGTTGCCGTAGACCAGCGTGAAGGTGCTGTCCCGCTCGCGTTCGAGTGCTGTGGCCACGATCGACAGGACCGGCGTGATGCCGCTGCCCGCAGCGAACGCACACCGGTGTACGGCGCCCGCCCCGGGCCGCGGCGGAAGCACGAAGCGACCGCTGGGCGTCATCACCTCGACCGTGTCGCCCACCCGAAGCCCGTCGTGGACCCAGGCGGAGAAGACGCCGCCGTCGAGCCGCTTCACGGCGACCCGGAGGGTCCCCGACGTGGCCGGCGAGCAGATCGAGTAGCTGCGGCGGATGTCCTGGCCGTCGATGACCGCACGCAGGGTCAGGTGCTGACCGGCCTGGAACCGGTAGTCCTCCGCGAGTTCGGGCGGCACGGCAAAGGTCACGGCCACGGCGTCGGCGGTAAGCCGGTCGATGGCCGCCACCCGCAGCGGGTGGAAGGCATGGCGACGTGCCGTCCGCGCGGCGGCGGTGTCCACGGCGGTCACAACGTCACCTTCCTGCTCCGTCGGCACGACATCGTCAGTGCGCCTTCAGCGCGTCGAACGGCTCGCGGCAGGTCTCGCAGCGCCACATCGACATGCAGGGCGTGGCGCCGAAGGCGCTCAGCCGCGTGGTGTCGCCCGATCCGCACTGCGGGCAGCGCACGGACAGGGACACGAGCACGGGACCCCGGCCCTCCGTCGTACGCCGGGCCGGTGGCGGAGCGATGCCGGCGTCGGCGAGGCGACGGCGACCCTGCGCCGAGATCCAGTCCGTGGTCCACGCCGGGGCCAGCACGACGTTGACCACGGGCCGTTCCACGCCGGCGCGCCGCAGCGCGTCCTCGACGTCCGCGCGGATGGTTTCCGTGGCCGGGCAGCCGGAGTAGGTCGGCGTGATGTCGACGGTCACGACGTCGTCCTCGACCCGGACGTCGCGCACCACGCCGAGGTCGCCGATGGTCAGGACGGGCAGCTCGGGGTCGGGCACCTCCTCCACCACGGCGCGCAGGCCGTCCACGGCGGGAGCGCTCACCACGTCGCCCCGGGGTGGCAGCGGTGGAGGTACTGCATCTCCGCTAGCAGGTAGCCCAGGTGCTCGGTGTGGATCCCCTTCCGCCCGCCCTTGGCGACCCAGGTCGGGGTCGGAACCTCGAGCGTGGCCTCCGCCACCACTGACCGTACATAGGTGTCCCACGCCGGGCGCAGCGTCGCCGGGTCGACCCCCACACCGGCTGCCACGACGTCCTCGATGCCCGGCCCGCCCAGGAACAGCTCATCGACGTAAGGCCACACGGTGTCGAGGCCGTCCTGCATGCGCCGGTGCGACTCGTCGGTCCCGTCCCCGAGGCGCAATACCCATTGCGCGGCGTGGTCGCGGTGGTAGGCGACCTCCTTGACGGCCTTCCCGGCCACAGCGGCGAGCGTCGCGTGGCTGCTGGCCTGCAACGCGGTGTAGAGCTCGAGCTGGTAGCTGGAGAACACCAGCTGGCGCGCCATCGTGACGGCGAAGTCGCCGCCCGGAATCTCGACGAGCTGGACGTTGCGGAAACCGCGCTCCTCGCGCAGGTACGCGAGCGCGTCCTCGTCCCGGCCGGCGCCCTCGAGCGCTCCGGCGTAGGTCAGCAGCGAGCGCGCCTGCCCGAGCAGGTCCAGCGCGATGTTGGCGAGGGCGACGTCCTCCTCCAGCTGCGGTCCGCGCGAGACCCACTCCGAGAGCCGCTGCGCGAGGACGAGCGCGTCGTCGGCGAGACCGGCGACGTAGGCGGGAGCGGTCGCGGCCGGCGCCCCGGCGAGCGTGCCCGGCGTAGGCGTGCTCACAGGTGACGCACGCCCTCGGGCACGTCGTAGAACGTCGGGTGCCGGTAGGCCTTGTCCGCGGCCGGCGCGAAGAACGGGTCCTTCTCGTCGGGGCTGCTCGCGGTCACCGCGCTCGCCGGCACGACCCAGATCGAGACGCCCTCGCTGCGTCGGGTGTAGACGTCACGCGCGTTGCGCAGTGCCATCTCCGCATCCGGGGCGTGCAGGCTCCCGACATGGGTGTGTGCCAGCCCTCGCCGGCTGCGCACGAAAACTTCCCACAGCGGCCACTCGCGCCGGGGCCGGACACCCTGCGGCACCGGGACGCCCGCGGTCGGGACCGCGCCGTGGCCGCCTTCAGCGGTGTACGGCGCGTCGGCGGGGCTCGCCCCGTCGCGTCCCGACGACGCCGGCTGCTCGTCGTACGGCGTCACGCGACGTCCTCGGTCAGGTCGCGGGCGCGTCGCTTGGCGGCGTAGGCGTCGGCGGCGTCACGGACCCACGCGCCCTCGGCGTGCGCGCGGCGGCGGTGCTCCATGCGCTGGACGTTGCACGGGCCGTTGCCCTTGAGGACCTCGTAGAACTCGGTCCAGTCGATGGCGCCGAAGTCGTAGTGACCACGCTCGTCGTTCCAGCGCAGCTCGGGGTCGGGAAGGGTGAGGCCTAGCGCCTCGGCCTGCGGCACCGTCATGTCGACGAACTTCTGGCGGAGCTCGTCGTTGCTGTGCCGCTTGATCCCCCACGCCATCGACTGCGCGGAGTTCGGCGACTGGTCGTCCGGCGGGCCGAACATCATCAAGCTTGGCCACCACCAGCGGTCCACGGCGTCCTGCGCCATCGCGTGCTGGGCCGGCGTGCCGTTCGACAGGGAGTGCAGGATCTCGAAGCCCTGCCGCTGGTGGAAGGACTCCTCCTTGCAGATGCGGACCATCGCGCGCGCGTAGGGACCGTAGGAGCACCGGCACAGCGGCACCTGGTTGACGATCGCGGCGCCGTCCACGAGCCAGCCGATCGCGCCCATGTCGGCCCACGTCAGCGTGGGGTAGTTGAAGACGCTGGAGTACTTCTGCAGGCCCGCGTGCAGCAGGTCCAGCAGCTCCTCGCGGTCGACGCCGAGGGTCTCGGCCGCGCTGTAGAGGTAGAGGCCGTGCCCCGCCTCGTCCTGGACCTTGGCGATGAGGATGGCCTTGCGGCGCAGCGACGGCGCGCGGGTGATCCAGTTGCCCTCGGGCTGCATCCCGATGATCTCGGAGTGCGCGTGCTGGGCGATCTGCCGGATGAGCGTCTGGCGGTAGCCCTCCGGCATCCAGTCGCGCGGCTCGATGCGCCCGTCGCTGTCGACGATCTGCTGGAACTCGCGCTCGGGCGCGGTCCGCTCGTCCACTGCCGTCACGACATCCTCCTGAAACTGAACGATCGTTCGGTTACACCGTGCGGCAGAAGCCTGCCCGTGTCAACAGGTACCCCGCCCGGGGGCCCGGCTCCCGCAGCCGGGGCACAGGCACCGCCGGCACACATCGCGATCGTCCGGGGCCGGTCCGCACGCTCGGCGGGGCGCGGTGTGGATCGCGATGTGTGCAGC
>JALYMU010000082.1 GCA_030773595.1 Actinomycetota bacterium
GTCCGGCGCCGCGCTGCAGGCGCCGGCGAGCACGGCGACGGCCACAGCCGCGGGCAGGGCGGCCGTCCGTGCGGCAAGGCAGCGCATGAAATCCGATGTTAGAGACCGTCCGGAAGTGGGTAACCAGCCGCGGGCGTCTCGTGTCCCGGCGACGTTGTCCGCTTCCGCGTACGGTGCGCCACCCGGTTGGAAACGACCTCCATGCTCAGGTATCGCACCGGCGCCCGGACGGCGATCCCGTCCCGGACGAGCCGGGCAGTCGCCGTCGGAGCAGCCGCCGTGCTCTCCGCCAGCCTGGTCTCCGTCGCCAACGCGGCGACCCAGAGCTCCGGCACCATCGACGCCACCACGACCACGCAGTCCTGGCAGGGCAAGAGCTACGCGGCCTCCGTCGCCCCGGACCCGGAGCTGTGCCCGTCGGTGGCTGCGGACCCGGACAACACGATCTGCGACCACTACACGCTCAACGTGGCCGTCGACCCGTCGGACTGGACGACCCACTCCGGCGGCGCCGAGGTCGCGGTGTCCTGGCCCGACGCGGCCGACGACTTCGACCTCTACGTCTACAAGGACGGCGAGCTCGTCGCGAGCTCCGCCGCCGGGGGCACCACCAGCGAGAAGGCGGTCATCTCGAAGGCCTCGGGAACCTACGAGGTGCGCGTCCTGCCCTGGGCCGTCACGGACAGCGGCTACGCGGGCGCGGCAACCTTCGTCGCGACCGATAGCGCGGGCGAGACGCTGCTGCGCGGCGGCCCCGCGGAGTACCGCGGCATGCGGATCACGGGCGCGCTGCCGGCGACGGAGCCGCAGAACGTCCGCCGCAACGGCCCGGGCAAGGCGCCGGTCTTCAAGAGCGGGCCGGTCGGCCGCGACGCCGCCGAGCCCACCGTGGGCGTCGACGCCTCCGGCACCGCCTACTACGTAGCCGCGACCTTCGACGGTCCGGGCGGCCTCGCCCGCACCGAGCTGCTGCGCTCCGGTGACGAGGGCGGCACCTGGTCGAAGGTCACCCCGCCGATCGTTCCCGGGCAGTCCCTGCCCATCACCCTCGACCCCTACGTGTACGTCGAGGAGGACTCGGGACGCGTCTTCAACCTCGACCTCTACGTGGCCGGCGCCTACCTGTCGTTCTCGGACGACAAGGGCGCGACCTGGCAGAGCAACCCGCTGGTGCGCACGGCGACCGTCAACGACCACCAGACGCTGTTCGCCGGCCCGCCCCCGGCCGGCTTCAACCGGGCGCTGCTCACCGACCCGAAGTTCCAGGAGATCCTCTACTACTGCGTGAACGAGGTCTCCCGCTCCGCGTGCGCGCGCAGCTTCGACGGCGGGCGCACCTTCACCGAGGGCGCCACCCCCGCCTACCCCGGTGTGGAGCCCATGGAGGGCGGCGCGTTCTGCGGCGGCCTGCACGGCCACGTCGCCACCGACCCGGGCGGGCGGGTCTTCCTGCCCAAGGGCCACTGCGGCAAGCCCTACATCTCCGTCTCGAACGACGCGGGGACGACCTGGCAGCGGGTCAAGGTGAGCGACACCGTCGACATGCCGGACAACCAGTCCGCCGTCGCCTCGGACGTGGCCGGCAACCTGTACTACGTCTGGTATGACTCGACCTACCGCCTGCCGTTCCTGGCGACCTCCACCGACCACGGGCTGACGTGGAGCAAGCCCCTGATGATCGCCCCTCCGGGTGTGCGTGAGGTCCAGTGGCCGACGGTCGCGGCCGGTGCCGACGGGCGCGTCGCCATCACCTTCCCGGGCACCACGGTGGCCGACCAGGGCGACAAGACCCGCCCCTGGGACTACTACGTCGTGACGACCACCAACGCCCTGGCGGCCGACCCGCAGTTCTACTCCAACATCGCCAACCCGGCGACCGACCCGGTGCACCGCGGCGACTGCCCCGGCCGGTGCGGGAACATGCTCGACTTCCTCGACGTCGTGGTCTCCCCCGCGGCCGACAGCGCGGTCTGGGCGACCGTGGTCGACACCTGCACCGCGAAGAGCGCCTGCAACACCACCCGCGCGCAGGGCTTCGACGAGTCGGACAGCAGCGACGGCGTCTCGAACGACATGAAGGGCCTCTACGTCAAGCAGGTCAGCGGACCGGACCTCGGCGGCTAGCAGGTCCCGGCTCCGGGCCGGAGGCCGCCATCCCGCTCCGGGGTGGCGGCCTCCGCCGTACCGGGGGGCTGAACGCCGCGCCGGTGCCCGCCCCGCCGCGTCAGCGCAGCAGCCGCCACCGCCGTACCAGCGCGACCTGCGCGAGCACGACGGCCGCCGTTGCGACCACGACGACCAGCGTGAGCATGGCCGAGTAGCCGAACCCCAGGAACTCGAACGCCTGGTCGTACACGTAGAGCGGGAGATACAGCGTGGCGTTGCCCGGCCCGCTGTCGGTCAGCGCGTACGCCGGGACGAAGCTGCCCTGCAGGCTCACCACGAGGTCGCGTACGGCGAGCAGCGCGAGCACCGGGGCCAGCAGCGGCAGCGTCACGTGGCGCAGCTGCTGCCACGGCGGGCAGCCCTCGAGTGCCGCTGCCTCGTAGAGCCTCGCCGGAAGCTGGCGGCGGGTGGCGAGCACGACCAGGAACGCCTCGCCGACCGGGAAGAGCAGCATGAGCACCACGCCGAGGCGCGCACCCCAGGGGTCGGCGAGCCACGCCGGCTGGGGCAGGCCCAGCGCGCCGAGCAGCTGGTTGAGCGGGCCCGTGCACCGGGTTGAGGACCCAGAGGAAGAGCAGCGCGAGCGCGATGTCGGGAACCACCGTGGGCAGGTAGACCGCCGCCCGGTAGAGGCGGCCCCCCGCCGGGGCGCCGCGAGCAGCAGGGCCAGCCCCGCGGCGACGAGCAGGCGCAGCGGGACCGCGAGAGCCACGTGCACCAGCGACGCGCGCAGCGAGGCGTGCAGGAAGGGGTCCTCCGCCATCCGCCGGAGGTTGTCCAGGCCGGTGAACCGGGGCTCGCCCAGCCCGGTGAAGTCGGTGAAGGCGTAGCGGAACGTCAGAGCCGCCGGGAGCAGCACGAGGAGCAGCGTGCCGACCGCGTACGGCGCGAGGAACGCCAGCGCGCCCCGCGACCTCAGCACCGGCGCCCCGTCGGGTCGAAGACGTGCACGCGCGCCAGGTCAGCGCGCAGCCGTAGCGGGTCACCCGGCCGGTGCGGAGCGCGGGGCGGCATCCGCAGCGCGAGCCGCGTGCCGTCGCGGGTCTCCAGGGCCAGGACCGTCTCGCTGCCGAGGAGCTCGACGACGTGCACGGTCGCCTCGAGGTCCCCGTCGGGGTCGGCGCGCAGGTCCTCCGGCCGTACGCCGACCCGGGCGGCGGTTGCCGAGCCCGCCGCCGCGGCACGGGAGGCCTGCGACCGCGTGGCGAGCAGCGCGCTGCCGACGGGGCTCGCGACGTCGACGAGGTTCATCGCCGGCGCGCCGAAGAAGCCGGCGACCACGACGTCGGCAGGCTCGTCGTACAGCTCCTGTGGCGGGCCCACCTGGCGCACCCGTCCCTCGTGCAGCACGGCGACGCGGTCTCCCACCGTCATCGCCTCCTCCTGGTCGTGGGTGACGTAGACCGTCGTCGCCCCGAGCCTGCGGTGGACCTCGACGATCTCGGTGCGCGCCGCGATGCGCAGCTGCGCGTCGAGGCTGGACAGCGGCTCGTCCATCAGGCAGACGCGGGGCTCGCGCACCATGGCCCGGGCGAGGGCCACCCGCTGCTGCTGCCCGCCGGAGAGCTGGTCCGGGCGGCGGTCGAGCAGGTCCGCCAGCCCCAGCGCCCCGACCACCTCGCGCAGGCGCGCGTCGGACGCCGGGCCGGTCTCCGCCCGCACGCGTGGGCCGAAGCGCAGGTTGTCCCGGACAGTCATGTGCGGGAAGAGCGCGTAGTCCTGGAACACCATGGCGACGCCTCGCCGGTGTGCCGCGACGCCGGTCACGTTCCGCCCGGCGACGACCACCCGGCCCGCGTCCGGCTCCTCCAGCCCGGCGACGACCCGCAGCACCGTGGACTTGCCCGACCCGCGACGGCCCGACGAGCACGAGCAGCTCCCCGGCGGCGGCGTGCAGGTCCACGGCGTCGAGCGCGACGACCTCCCCGTACCGCTTGGAGACACCCTCGAGGGAGACGGTCACGCGCCGCCCTGGCCGAAGAGTGGTCTCGTCGCCTCGACCAGCTCCCTCAGCCCTTCCTCCACCCGGGACCATGCCGCAGTGTGTGGCACGGCCCGGATCGTCGGGATGGCCTCGACGAACACGCGTGACGAGGCGGGCGGGGTGCCGGGCCGCAGGAATGCCGGCGACCGCGCCACGTCGGGCCGGGACGGCACGGTGCGGCCCGACTCGGCGAGGATGCGCTGGCCTGCGGCGGTGTTGGCGTACTCCACCAACCGCCACGCCGCGTCTGCGCGGGGCGAGCCCTTGGCCATGCAGTAGGCGTCGCCGTGCAGGATCGTGGCCGGGCGCCCACCCGGCGCGACCGGCACCGGTGCCACGTCCCAGGCGAAGTCCGCGGCGTCGCGCATGGTGGGGACGGCCTTGCGGCTGTCGAGGTACATGCCGAGGCGGCCGCTCAGGAAGCGCTCCTCGCTTCCCTGCGAGAGCTCGTCGCGCTCCGGCGGGGTGACACCGTGCCGCGAGCGGAGGTCGAGGAAGAAGTCCAGGCCGCGCCGTGCCTCCGGCGAGGCGAGCGCCAGGGTGGTCGGGCGGGTGAGGTCGTCGACGACCTCACCGCCTGCGGACCAGACGAAGGGCGCCACGCGGATGAGGCTGGGCTCCACGCCGACGCCGTAGGTGCCGCCGCCCGTGAGCACCTTCGCCGCCGCGAGGAAGTCCGCCCAGGTCCAGCCCCGGCGGGGTGCGGGGACCCCGGCGCGCCGGAAGAGGTCGGCGTTGTAGTAGACGACGAGGGAGGAGACGTTCTGCGGCAGGCAGGTGAGCTCCTCGCCGTCGTACCGGAAGCCTCCAGGGCGGTGTCGGCGAAGTCGCGCTCGGCGATGGCGTCGCTGGCGTCGAGCCGCGCCTGCACCGGCTCGAGGACGCCCTGGCCCGCGAACTGGCCGTACTTGCGGTAGTTGACCAGGAAGACGTCCGGGGGCCAGCCGCCCGCGAAGCCGGTGACGAGCTTCGCCAGCAGGTCGTCCTGCTTGGCGACGGGAGTCATCTCCACCTCGACGCCGGGGTTGTCCCGCTCGAAGGCGTCGACGAGCCACTGGTAGCCGGCGGTCTCCGTCAGGTCCCCGAACAGCGTGAACCGCACCGGACCGGGATCGCCCTCGCCGCTGCCGCCCTGTGGAGCGCCGCAGGCGGCTGCCAGCAGTGCCGCGGCGAGCGCTCCCGCGAGCCCGAGTGCCGGCCGGCTCACGGGCGCGCCCCGCGCAGGACCCGCAGGGGGGGTCGTCGAGCAGGACCTGCTGGGCGAGCAGGAACGCGGCCACGCAGGGGAGGGTGGCCACGACCGAGGCAGCGAGCAGGAGGGGGTAGTCGGTGGGGTTGAGCACCTGGAGCAGCCGCAGGCCGAGCGGCACGGTGTAGAGCACCTGGCGGTCGACGTAGAGCAGCGCGTCCACGAAGCTCGCCCAGTGGGCGGTGAAGGCGAGCACGGCGACCGCGAGCGTGGCCGTGCGCACCTGCGGCATGGCGACGAGCCGCCACGTGCGCCACAGCGACGCGCCCTCCAGGCGCGCGGCGCCGAGCTGGGCGTCAGAGACCCGACCGAAGCTCCAGACGTAGACGAGGACGTAGAACGGCGTGGTCGCCGCCAGCGCCGGGGCGACGAGGGGCACATAGGTGTCCAGCACCCCGGCGATGCGGTAGAGCTCGTACCGCGTCGCCCACACCGCCGTGGCGGGGACGAGCAGCAGCGCCAGCACCAGCGCCACGGCGCGGCGGCGCCCCCGCGGCGCCAGCAGCCGGATGCCGAAGCCGGCCCACGAGGCAACCAGCACGGTGAGCGGGACGGCCAGCGCGACGACGACCGTGGAGCTCAGCACCCAGTCCCAGAGCGGCACCAGCTGCGGCAGGCGGACGTAGTTGGCGAGCGTCGGGTCCGCCGGGACGATGTCCAGCCCCGGTGGTCGCGGCGAGCCCGCCGGGCGCAGGGACTCGGCCACCATGACGACGAGCGGGGACACGAAGACCAGCGCGGCCGCGGCGGGCGGCAGGTGCCGGCGCAGGGCGTGGCGGCCGGCGGACCGGAGCGCGCTCCGAGCGGCAGCGCGGTCCGTGGCCGACCGTCGAGACGCCTCCGCGGTCGCCCATCGGTCACCCGCGAAGTGTAGGCAGACGGGCGGTGACGGGCGCGCGAACCATGTCGCCGGCCCTGTGGCGGGGGACGCTCCTCTGCTTCAATTCCGGGGCTCTCCGGTCCCGCCTGCCCAGGAGACCCTGTGCCCCGAACCGCACCGGTCCGGAGCGTGCGCACCGCCACCCGCGGTGCCGCGCTGTGCGTCACCGCCACCCTGTGTGCCGCCGCCGGGCTGACCCTCGGATCCCCCACCGCCGCCGCGGACGCGTCCGCGTGCCCCCTTCCGGTCACCCACGAGATCGGCTCGGTGCAGGGCAGCGGGACCACCACCCCGCTCGCGGGAACCCAGGTCACCGTCTCGGGTGTCGTCGTCGGCGACGTCCCCGGCCTCGCCGGCTTCTACCTGCAGGACCCCGACGGCGACGGTGACGCGACCACCTCCGACGGCATCTTCGTGTTCAGCCCGGCGGCCGTCGCCCTGGGCGACACCGTCCAGGTGTCCGGGTCCCCGTCGGAGTTCGGCGAGCAGACGCAGATCAGCTCCCGTGAGGGCGTCACCGTCTGCTCCCCCGCGCCGCAGGATCCGCTCGCCGCCCTGCCGGAGGCCGCGTCGCTGGACCTGCCCGCGGACGACGCCGCCCGTGCGCGGCTCGAGGGGATGCGGGTCAGGCCTGCCGACGTCCTCACGGTCAGCGAGGTGTTCAAGCTCGTGCAGTTCGGCGAGCTGGTCCTGTCCGAGGGCGGCGTGCTGGTGCAGCCGACGGAGGCGGCCCGGCCCGGACCGGCGGCCCGGGCGGTCGCCGCCGGCAACGCCGTGCGGCGGATCGTGCTCGACGACGCCAGCTCGCGCCGGACGAGCGCGTCGTCGCGCCCGTACCTCTCCCCCACCACCCCCGTGCGGGTCGGGGACCCCGTGGCGTGGACCTCCCCGGTGGTCCTGGGCTTCGGCTTCGGTGCCTGGCGCCTGCAGCCCGCGGACGGGACGCCTGAGGGCACCTTCGCCCCCCAGACACCCGCCCCGCCGCGCCCGCCGCCGTCGGCGGCGACGTCCGCGTCGGCGCGTTCAACGTCCTCAACTACTTCCTCACCTACTCCGGCCCGAACGCCCGCGGGGCTCGCTCGGCGGAGCAGCACGAGCGGCAGGCGGCGAAGATCGTGCGTGCGCTCGAGGCCATGGACGCCCACGTCGTCGCGCTCATGGAGATCGAGGACACCGCCACCACCGGGTACGGCGACGGGTCACCCGACCAGGCGGTCGCGGGCCTCGCGCGACGGCTCAACAGCGCGGCGGGGTACGACAAGTGGGCCTACCCGCCGTTCCCGGCTGAGCTGCTCGCCGTCGAGCGCGACGCCATCCGCAACGCGGTGATCTACCAGCGTGACGTCGTGCAGGCGGTCGGTCCCTCCGTCGGCCTGGTCGACGAGGCCAACTTCGACAACGCGCGTGAGCCGATCGCCCAGACCTTCGCCAAGGACGGCGACAGGTTCACCGTGGTCGCCAACCACCTCAAGTCCAAGCGCTCCGGCACCGACGCCGTAGGCGACAACGCCGACTCCGGCGACGGGCAGGGGTCCTACAACGGCGACCGCGTGCGCCAGGCGCAGTGGCTGCGCGGCTTCCTCGACGAGCCGGTCACCAGCACCGGGGACGGCGACGTCGTTGCCATGGGCGACTTCAACGCCTACAGCCAGGAGGACCCGATCCAGGTGCTGGCCGGGGCCGGCCTGACGGACCTGGGCGCGGCACTGGACGAGGGGCACTACAGCTACGTCTTCGACGCCCTGTCGGGCTCCCTGGACCACGCGCTCGCGACCGCTCCGCTCACAGCCAAGGTCACCGGCGCCACGCACTGGAACGTGAACTCCGTGGAGTCCGTGGCGTACCAGTACACCGGCGACCCGGCGCTCTACGCGCCGGACCCGTACCGCGCGAGCGACCACGACCCGCTGGTCGTCGGCATCGACCTCACCGAGCGGTGCAACGGCCTGGTCCCGACGCTCGTCGGTACGCCCGGCGACGACCTGCTCCGCGGGACCGACGCGGTCGACGTCCTCATGGGTCTCGGCGGCGACGACGCGGTCGACGGCCTCATGGGCGCGGACGTCGTGTGCGGCGGCGCCGGTGCCGACACGCTGCGCGGCGCGAACGGCGACGACACGCTGCTGGGCGGCTTCGGCGTGGACCGCGTCGAGGGCGGCAACGGCGACGACGTTCTCGTCGGCGGGCCCGGCTCCGACAGCCTGACGGGCGGCCGCGGGATCGACACGCTCGTCGAGGACGGCGCCGAGTCCTGACCTCGGGACGCCGCCGGGGCGAGTGCCGTCGCACCCGCGCCCCGGCCGGCTGCGCGGCGCCCGGCGCGGTCAGTGCGGGTGCGGCTGCGCCCCTACACCCTCGTACCGGCGCAGGGCCGCGTCGCACACCGCGTAGCCCCAGCGGACCAGGTCGTCGGCGTCGCGGCTCATGTCCGCGAGTCGCGTCGGGATCTCCGCCAGCTCGCTGGCCCGCTGCCGGGGGAAGGGAGGCGGGTCCGCCAGCCCGTAGCGGGCGACGTCGGTGCGGATCCCCCAGTACGTCCCGGTGAAGTCGCCGCGCTCGTAGCCGTCGACGAGGATGCGCTTGCGTAGGTTGCGCACCTGGTGGTCGATGACGGAGGTCACCCTCCGGAGCTGGCGGAGCCAGTCGCCCGGCACGCTACGCGGGTGGCCGACGTACCCGCCACCGTCGCTCACGAGGATCTTCTCGCACCGCTTGATGACCGGCTCCAAGCCCAGGTTGTCGTAGACGCCACCGTCGGTGAGGACGATTTCCGCGCGCAGGGCGGGGTCGGCCAGCGGCGGCACCTGCGGGTCCCACGCCCCACCCGGCAGGCGCAGCACCACCGGTGAGAGGAACGGCGGGAACGCCGAGGACGCCGCCACCGCAGTGGCCACCGGGAGGTCGGGGTGCCGCACGAGCCCGAGCCGGTAGTCGGCGAGGTAGCGCTTGGAGAAGCGGAAGAGCGCCGCGGTCTGCAGGTTCGTGGCGCAGAACACGAAGCGCGGCCGGTCGGGCAGGTCCTGGAGCGTCGCCGTGCCGAACAGGTGCCTCCGGTAGGCGCTCCCCACCCGGTCCGAGACCCGCTGCCGAGGCAGCAGCCCGCCCAGCACCGACGGGGCGTCCACCGTGTGCGAGGCCATCCGGCGCAGGGGGTCGAGCACCAGCTCCCGGAGGTTCAGCGCGCGCCCGCCCTCGTCGAAGTCCAGCCGGTCCCAGGCCACGGCCAGCGCGCCGGCCGTGATCGAGCCTCCCGAGACGCTGGAGACGAAGTCGAGCCGGGGCAGGTAGCCCGCCTCGTTGAGCCGCACGAGGGCGCCCGCGTGGAAGAGCATCGCGCGGTACCCGCCGCCGGACATGGCCAGCGCGGTGCCCTCCCGCCGGAGGCCGCCGCCCGGCGCGGCTCCGCCGGGACCGACGGCCGGTTCCGCCGCGAGCAGGTCCTGCGTCGTCCGGGGCATGTCCGCTCCTCTGGTCAGGGTGCCGTCGTCACTCCGGGCACCGGATGGGGTGGAGGACCCGACCGCGGGTGAGGTCCACGGGATCGCGCGGGGAGTCGCCGAAGCGCCACATGACCAGCTGCGCGCCCCGCTTCGGGGGCACGAGCAGGGCGAGGGATCCGAGCGGGGCGCCGTCCGGCGTACACCCGCCGGTGTAGTGGATGCCGAGGTCCGCGTCGGCCCGCGGGGCCGCGCCGGAGCGGGCGCGCGGGTCGAGCGCCTCGGCGATGGCCTGGGTGGCGAGGGCGTGCGGGAAGCCGTAGCGCCCGCCGCCGCCGACCGAGGAGATGAGCGTGACTTTCGGGCGGACCCGCTCGATCAGCTCGATGTTGATGCCGTGCTTCGACGCGTGGTGGGACACCTTCAGCACGTCCCCGGCGAGGTAGTCGCGACCGCGCGCCTCCGCGAGCCCGCGGTACAGGGGTGCATTGTGACCGCGGTGCAGCTGAGGGAACTCCGCCGTCACGTGCGACCAGGAGCGGGTCTGTGCGTCGGCGCCGAGGATCAGCGACCACGGCCGGGGCAGGCGCAGGTCCGCCCGTGTCTCGGTGCCGTCACGGTGGCGCCTCGCCGCGATGCGTACGGCGGGGAACTCCACCTTCATGACGATGGAGGCGTCGTTGCAGTCCACGCCGTAGGAGTCGTACGCCGTACGCAGCTGCACGCTGGGCGCGAGAACGGTGATCCGCGCGCCGTCGACGTATCGGGTCAGGCCGGCGGTCGGTTCGGTGTGGCGGATGCCCTGCCCTTCGATGACCGACATCATCTCGGCGAAGGCACCGCTCGGTGCGTAGTAGCCGGGCTCCCAGAAGTCGGCGACGCCCGCACCTCCGTAGCGCTCGAGCAGCTCCGGCATCCCCTCGATGTGGTCGTCGTGGGGGTGCGTGGCCACGACGAGGGCGAAGACCTCATCTGGGCCACCCGGCGGCGCCAGGACCCCTTCGTCGGTGAGCTGGTCGAGGACTCGCGGGAGCTTCCTCGTCGTCGCGGCGTCGACGACGACTGCGCGCCGGCGGCCGGTGGAGGGGCTGCGCGGCAGGAGCAGGAGCTGGGTGTCGCCGTCCCCGACGTTGAGCAGGAAGTAGAACAGCGCGCCCGGGTTCTCGCGGATGGCGTCGAGGACCCCGGTCTCGCCGTCGCGGAGCCGATCGGCGGGGACGGTCCACCGGCAGGTCGCCTGCTCGCGTGCGCGAGGCTGGGGGATGCAGGGCCCGCTCCAGCTCGCCGAGGCGACCGTCCGCATCCTGGCCTTGGCCCGGCGCCCGCCGGTGTGGACCTGGTCGTTTGCCCGGGCCTGCTCGTGGGGCTGGACGCCCGCGACACCGGCGTAGAAGGCCAGCTTGGCCACGTTGCGAGCCTCCATGGTGATGTCGCACACGGCGCCCGGCAGTGCGGCTCCCAGGCGCAGGTGCTCGTCGAGCGCGACGTCTTCGCCGGCGTCGAGCCGTGCGGCGACGTCACCGTCCACCTCGGCAGCGAAGACGTCCCCCACTCTCGGGCCGCGCCGCAGCCAGCCGTCGTACAGCAGGTCGTGGATCTCGGTGCGGTGCACGAGCAGGTGCCCGTGCCGTGGCTCCTCGGCTCGGTCGGGGCCGCCGTCGAAGCGCACGCGACCCTGCGGGTCGGCGTACGGCCAGGGCGACACGGACAGCGTGACGAGGTCGCCGACGATCTCGTCCAGGACGATGTAGCGCAACCGCTCCACGTCGGCGCGCATCACGTCCGGCAGGCACTCCGGCCGCCAGGGACGGCGTGCCGGGACGCGCTGCTGCCCCTCGGCTGACACCGACACGGTCCCCGACCCTTCCTCCCGACGCCCTCTCGACGTTGCTCCCGTCACGCGGTGTCGTCAACCGGCGCTCGCCGGGAACCGCCTTTCGCGCGTGCCGGTACTGCACTTCCGCGGTACGGAACGACGGGAGACGGGCATGGCGGCGGACCCGACGGCTCGTGACCGGAACGGTGCGAGCCTCCCGGGAGGGTCCAGTCGCTGGAGCGCGCCCTCGGCGTCCTCGAGACGATCACGGACGCCGGGGGCTCGATGGGGCTCTCGCAGCTCGCCCAGGAGTCCGGCCTCCCCCTCCCGACGATCCACCGCCTCGTGCGGACGGTCGTCGACCTCGGCTACGTCCGGCAGGAGCCGAACCGGCAGTACGCCCTCGGTCCTCGACTGATCCGCCTCGGTGAGAACGCGTCGAAGATGCTCGGCACGTGGGCGCGTCCGTACCTCCAAGACCGGGTCGACAACCTCGGTGAGACGGCGAACCTCGCCATGCTCGACGGGGACGACATCGTCTACATCGGGCAGATCCCGTCCCGGCACTCGATGCGGATGTTCACCGAGGTGGGCCGACGGGTGTCGCCCACTGCACCGCGGTGGGCAAGGCGCTCCTCGCGCGCCGCGAGCCGTCCGAGGTCGCGGCCCCGCTGCGACGGACGGGCATGAAGGCCCACACCGACAACACGATCACCGATCCCGCCATCTTCACCGGGGAGCTGGCGCTGATCGCCACGCAGGGCTACGCCGTGGACGAGCAGGAGCAGGAGGTCGGTGTGCGCTGCGTCGCGGTCGCCGTCCCCGAGGCGCCGTTCCCGATCGCGTTGTCGGTGTCCGGCCCTGCTCCCCGCATGACGCAGGACGTCGTCACCGACGGCGCGGCCCTGCCGGTGGACGCCGCGAAGCGGCTTGCCTCGGACCTGCAGCGCGGCGCACCGGACTGACGCGCGCCGTGCATCGGACGACCGCTCGCCGGCCGTCGTCCGCCCGCCCCGCCGCGGTACGGCGGCCGGTACCGATGTGCTGCGCCGGCCCACGACTGGGCGCACGATGGACGAGTTCTTGACGCGTCCTGCTGGCCGATCTACGTTGGTCCGCTCTCGCGGATCTTCGTTACCGCGACGGAATCCCGCCAGGTACCGCTCGCGGCCTCCGGACGCCTGACACGACGGGAGTGGGTCGCATGCAGTCGCCGGCAGTCACGGTGAACGGCCGCGTCGTCCCGCTCGACGGCGTGCCCCTGCACACCACGACGCTCGACTGGCTGCGCGGGCGCGGGCTCACGGGAAGCAAGGAGGGCTGCGCCGAAGGCTAGTGCGGTGCCTGCTCGGTGCTGGTGGCCCGTCCCGGCACCCGCAGCGCCACCGAGTGGACGGCGCTGAACGCCTGCCTCGTGCCGGTCGCGGCGCTCGACGGGCAGGAGATCGTGACGGCGGAGGG
>JALYMU010000083.1 GCA_030773595.1 Actinomycetota bacterium
CGCCGCACCCGTACGTCGGGAGCGGCGCGCCGCGGGTCGTACTCAGTGGGCCGCGGGTCGTACTCAGTGGGCGGAGGCCTTCTCGGCGCCGACGCCGGTCAGGGAGCGCACCTCCATCTCCGCGGCCTTGTGCGGGTCCTCGGCGGTCCGGCTGGTGACCGTGCCGAGCCAGCCGAGGAAGAAGGCGAGCGGGATGGAGACGATCCCCGGGTTGTCCAGCGGGAAGATGCTGAAGTCGACGCCCTGCAGCATCGAGGGGCTCTTGCCGGTCGCCGGGTCGATCGGCTTGCCCGACACCACGGGGGAGAAGGCGATCAGCGTGATGCAGGAGATGAGACCGCCGTACATGCTCCACAGCGCTCCGCGGGTGTTGAAGCGCGGCCAGAACAGGGAGTAGATGATCGTCGGCAGGTTGGCGCTCGCGGCGACGGCGAACGCCAGGGCCACCAGGAAGGCGATGTTCTGGCCGTTGGCGAAGATGCCGCCGATGATCGAGATGATGCCGATCACGATGACCGTCCGGCGGGCGACCTTGACCTCGCCGTCGGGTGGCACGTCGCCGGCCTTGATCACGTTCGCGTAGATGTCGTGCGCGAAGGACGTCGCCGCCGTGATGGTCAGGCCGGCGACCACCGCGAGGATCGTCGCGAACGCGACGGCGGCGATGATGCCGAGCAGGACCTCCCCGCCGAGCCGGAACGCCAGCAGCGGAGCGGCGGAGTTGGCCCGGCCGGGCGCTGCCGCGATCGCGTCCGGACCGACGAGCGCGGCGGCGCCGTAGCCGAGGACGAGCGTGAACAGGTAGAAGAGGCCGATCAGGCCGATGGCCCACACCACGCTGCGGCGAGCCTCCTTGGCTGTCGGCACCGTGTAGAAGCGCATCAGCACGTGGGGCAGGCCGGCGGTGCCGAGCACGAGGGCGAGCGACAGCGACAGGAAGTCGATCTTGCTCACCTCGCTCTTGCCGTACTGCTTCATCGGCTCGAGCGCCGCTCCCTGGGCTGCTGCGTCACCGAGGAGCCCGGAGAGGTTGAAGCGGTATATGGCGAGCACCCAGAGCGTCATGATCCCGGCCCCGGCGATGAGCAGGAACGCCTTGACGATCTGGACCCAGGTCGTCCCCTTCATGCCGCCGATGAGCACGTAGACGATCATCAGGGCGCCGACGACGACGATGACCAGCGACTGGCCGCCGCGGTTCGTGATGCCGAGCAGCAGCGCGACGAGACCGCCCGCGCCGGCCATCTGAGCCAGCAGGTAGAAGAAGCACACGGCCAGGGTCGACGCCGCTGCCGCCATGCGCACCGGCCGCTGCTGCAGGCGGAACGACAGCACGTCGGCCATCGTGAACTTGCCGGTGTTGCGCAGCAGCTCGGCCACGAGGAGCAGCGCGACCAGCCACGCGACGAGGAAGCCGATCGAGTACAGGAACCCGTCGTAGCCGTTGATGGCGATGGCGCCGGCGATCCCGAGGAACGACGCGGCGGACAGGTAGTCGCCTGCGATCGCGGTGCCGTTCTGCGGTCCCGTGAAGGAGCGGCCCGCCGCGTAGTAGTCGGCCGCCGTGGCGTTGTTCCGGCTGGCCCGGACGACGATGACGAGCGTCGCGACGACGAAGAGCAGGAAGATCGAGATGTTGACAATCGGGGAGCCGACGGTCCCCGTAGCGGCAATCGGCGTCACTGCGCGTCTCCCTCGATCTGGTGACGTAGCTTGCTCGCGATCGGGTCCAGCTTCGAGTTCGCGTACCTCACGTAGAGCCCCGTGATCACGAACGTCGACACGAACTGCAACAACCCGAGGACGAGCCCGACGTTGATGTTGCCGACGAGCTTGATCCCCATGAACCCGGGCGCATAGGCGGCCAGCAGGACGTAGATGAAGTACCAGGCGAGGAACAGCCCGGTCAGCGGGAAGACGAACCGGCGCAGCCGGCTCTTGAGCTCCTGGAAGTCCGGGTCCTGCTGCATGGTCGTGTAGACCTCGGCCCCGGGGCCGGGCGGCGGACCGCCGGTCTGGACGCTGTGGCTCACGCGGCACTCCTCGTGTGGACGACTCCGAGCGGCATCCCGCCCGGCGGCAGGACAATGTGACCGCAGTCACAGGACGTACTGAAGTTCCCACGATGGGCAAGCGCCGAACGGTGCGTCGTACGCGGTGTGTGCACG
Source organism: Actinomycetota bacterium (assembly GCA_030773595.1). Lineage (GTDB taxonomy): Bacteria > Actinomycetota > Actinomycetes > JALYMU01 > JALYMU01 > JALYMU01. Next base: position 2,169 of record JALYMU010000083.1, read on the forward strand.
GGCGCGCGCGACCAGCGGCCCGCCGCGTGCGGTGAACGGTCGTGGCGACACGACGAACGGCGGGTGCGTCGGCGCTGCGGTGGGGGAGAGTGTCCGCATGAGCGACACACCCGCCGAGGCCATCTCCGATGACGAGGTCGCCCGGGTCCTGGGCGCCTATGCCCGTCTGGCCCGCCAGGCTGTCGCGGACCCGGAGCGGTGGCTGGGGACCGACGACGTGCTCATCCCGCCGTCGGGCGGGGACCGCCGTACGCCGGGAAGGGCCGGACGTGTGCCGTCGCTGCTCGCTCGAGCCGGGGACCGGGTCGTCGACACGGTCCGCGGTCGCGTGCACCCCGGCTCGACGGAGTGGTCCGCGTCGCGAGTGGAGGAACGCGTCGAGTGGTGGGTCGGACAGGTCGGCACGCTGGTGGCTTTCGTCGCCGCGACGCCGCGGTTCTTCGGCGTCCTCGCCGACCGGCTCCCCGTCCAGGACGTCTTCGGCGCCGCAGCGCAAGGGCTGGTCGTCTGCGCCGTCGCCCGCGAGCACGGTGTCGACGACGAGCAAGAGTGGGTCCGCCTGCTTGGACGCGTCCTGCTCGACCGGGACCTGTCGCCGGCGGTGCAGGCGGGCGCGGCCCGCGTGGGCGCCGAGCAGCTGACCGAGGACGACGAGATCCGGGCCGTGGCGGCACGCGAGGCCGGCGGTCCGGTACGCCGGGGCGCCGCGACCGTGTGGCAGCTCGCAAGGAAGCTGCTCGCGCTGCAGACGCTCTTCGACCGGCGCCCGCGGGGCAGCCTGCCGTTCCGGGCGCTGGCCAAGGTGCCCGTGGTCGGGCTCGTCGGCGGGTTCCTCGACGAGCGTGGCGGTGTGCGTCAGGCGGCGGAGGAGACGGTGGCGCTGCTGCGCGGGACGCCCACGGGGTGACGTCCGGGCCCACGCCACCCGCGCTGCGACCGCGCGCGTTTGCTTCTCAAGGAGCAGCGACAGAACGTACGCAGCGCGCGGGTCCTCGCGCGCCGGACCAGGCCGGACGACCAGGAGGCTGCCGAGCGTGCGCGCGTTGACGGTGACACCCGGTACGGCGGGCTCGCTTGCGGTCGCCGAGATGCCGGACCCGGAGCCCATCGACGGCGAGCTGCTCGTGGACGGGCTCGCGGTCGGGATCTGCGGCACGGACCGCGAGATCGCCGCCGCGGAGTACGGCTTCGCTCCTCCCGGTGAGTCGCTGCTGGTGCTCGGGCACGAGTCGCTCGGCCGGGTCCGCGAGGCGCCGCCGGGGAGCGACTTCTCGCGCGGGGACCTGGTCGCCGGCGTCGTCCGCCGTCCCGACCCGCAGCCCTGCGGCGCCTGCGCGCACGGCGAGTTCGACATGTGCCGCAACGGCGGCTACACCGAGCGCGGCATCAAGGAGCTGCACGGCTACGCCAGCGAGGTGTGGACGGTGCCGCAGGACTACGCCGTACGCCTCGATCCCGCACTCGCCGAGGTCGGCGTCCTGCTCGAGCCGACCAGCGTCGTCGCCAAGGCGTGGGAGCAGGTCGAGCGGGTCGGTGGGCGCGCGTGGTTCGAGCCCCGCACGGCACTCGTCACCGGCGCCGGACCGATCGGACTGCTGGCGGCCCTGCTCGGAACGCAGCGCGGGCTCGACGTGCACGTGCTGGACCGCGTCACCGAAGGGCTCAAGCCGGAGCTGGTCCGCGATCTCGGCGCGACCTACCACTCCGACCCCGTCGACGACGTCCTTGACCGGCTGCGCCCCGACGTGGTCGTCGAGGCGACGGGTGTCGCACAGATCGTCCTCGCCGCGATGGCCGGCACCGCGCCGTACGGCATCGTCTGCCTGACCGGCGTCTCCGGCATCGGACGGAAGATCGACGTCGACGCGGGCAGCCTGAACCGCGACATCGTCCTCGAGAACGACGTCGTGGTCGGGTCCGTCAACGCCAACCTGCGCCACTGGGCGGCGGCCGCGCACGCACTCGCCGCGGCCGACGTCGAATGGCTGAGCCGCCTCATCACCCGGCGGCTGCCACTGGCGGACTTCGCCGACGCCTTCGAGCCGCGGCCCGACGACGTCAAGGTCGTCCTCGACCTGCAAGCCTCCCGGGCGTAGCGCGCGGAGGCACCGACGACTGCCGCGCCGCGGCCTCAAGGAGGACCGGACATGCCTCTGCCGATCGAGGACTACGCCGTCATCGGCGACACCCAGACTGCGGCGCTCGTCGGCCGCGACGGCTCGCTGGACTGGCTGTGCCTGCCGCGCTTCGACAGCGGAGCGATGTTCGCGGCGCTGCTCGGCACGGAGGAGAACGGCCGCTGGCTGCTCGCCGCGGCCCAGCCGGTGCGGGCGACGCGGCGGCGCTACCGCGGCGACACGCTCGTGCTGGAGACGGAGTTCGACACGGACTCCGGGACGGTTCGGGTCATCGACCTGATGCCGCCGCGCGGCGAGGCACCCGACGTCGTACGCATCGTGGAAGGCGTCCGCGGCTCGGTGCCGCTGCGGATGGAGCTCCGCCTGCGTTTCGACTACGGCTCGGTGATCCCGTGGGTACGCCGGGTCGGCCACGACGTGGTGGCCGTGGCCGGGCCCGACGCCGTCTACCTGCGGTCCTCGGTGCCCGTGCGCGGCGAGGACTTCAAGACGGTCGCGGACTTTGTGGTTGGCGAGGGGCAGCGGGAGTCCTTCGTCCTCACCTGGCGGGAGTCGCACCTGCCGACGCCGTCGCCGGTCGACCCCTTCCGCGCGCTGGCCGAGACGGAGTCCTACTGGCAGGACTGGGTCTCGCACTGCACCTACGACGGCAAGTGGCGCGACGCGGTGGTCCGCTCGCTGCTCACGCTCAAGGCGCTGACCTACGGCCCGACCGGTGGCATCGTCGCCGCGGCGACCACCTCGCTGCCGGAGAAGCTCGGCGGCGTCCGGAACTGGGACTACCGGTTCTGCTGGCTGCGCGATGCGACGATCACCCTGCAGGCGTTTCTGTACTCCGGCTTCACCGGTGAGGCCGAGGCGTGGCGCCGCTGGCTGCTGCGCGCGATCGCCGGTGACCCGGCCAAGATGCAGATCATGTACGGCGTCGCGGGCGAGCGCCGGCTCACGGAGTTCGAGGCGCACTGGCTGCCCGGCTACGCCGCCAGCAAGCCCGTCCGCATCGGCAACGCCGCGGCCGAGCAGTTCCAGCTCGACGTGTACGGCGAGGTCATGGACGTCCTGCACCAGGCGCGCAAGGCCGGCCTGGAGGCGGACGAGGCGGCCTGGGCGCTGCAACGGGCGCTGATGGGATTCGTCGACGAGCACTGGCAGGACCCCGACGAGGGGATCTGGGAGGTCCGGGGCGGCCGCAAGCACTTCACGCACTCGAAGCTGATGGCCTGGGTCGCGGCCGACCGCGCGGTCAAGGGCGTGGAGGAGCTGGGGCTCTCGGGTGACGTCGCCCGGTGGCGCATGCTGCGCGAGCGCATCCGCGCCGACATCCTCGAGAAGGGGTACGACGCGGAGCGGGCGACGTTCACGCAGTACTACGGCTCGCAGGAGCTCGACGCGGCGATGCTCATGGCGCCGCTCGTGGGCTTCCTGCCGGCCTCGGACGAGCGGGTCCGCGGCACGGTGGCGGCGGTCGAGCGGGAGCTGATGGAGGACGGCTTCGTCCAGCGCTACACCCAGCATCCCGGCGCCGAGACCGACGGTCTGCCGCCGGGGGAGGGCGCCTTCCTCGCCTGCACGTTCTGGCTGGCGGACAACTATGCGCTCCTCGGACGCACCGACGAGGCGCACGAGACGTTCGAGCGGCTGTTGGACCTGCGCAACGACGTCGGTCTGCTGGCGGAGGAGTACGACCCCGCGGCCGGCCGGTTGGTCGGCAACTTTCCGCAGGCGTTCAGCCACATGCCGCTAATCGACACTGCCCGCAACCTCTCCCGCTGGGGGCCGTCGTTCCCCCGGGAGGACGAGACGCCGTTGCAGTGCCCGCGGGACTGAGGTGTCTACGCCGGGGGTTGACCCGACCCACGGCATGAGCGATCGTGATCAGTTCGGTTTTGAACAGGCCGATAACCGACTCGGCGAGGGCGTTGTCCAGCGCGTCGCCGACGGCGCTGACGGAGGCGTCGATGCCGGCCGCCGCGAGTCTCTCGGTGAAGGCGATGGACTCGTATTGCGATCCGTTGTCGTGGTGATGGGTCAGGCCGACGAAGTGGGTGACGCCCTCGCGCTGTCGGGTCCAGATGGCCTGCTCGATCGTGTCCAGGACGAGGTCGGTCCGCATCGACGTGGCCGCGCGCCAGCCAAGGATGCAGCGGGCGTAGGCGTCGATGACGAAGGCGACGTAGACCATCCCCGACCAGGTCGGCACGTAGACATCCCGCGCGGGTCAGGTGTCAAGCGGAGGCGGGGCGGGCGTCGTTGATGACGGTGGTCCAGGCGGTGTCGTCGTCGCAGAGCTGCTGGTGTTGCAGGCACCACCACAGTCGCCCGATGAGCTTGTTGGCGAGGTTGCGCAGCGCGGCGATGCGATGATCGTCGGCGGTCGTAGTGGGCGCGGGCGCCGGGGGATCGGGTGAGCGTGGCGAACGCCCACCAGTGGCAGGCGTCCGCGAGCCGCTTGTTACGGAGCGTTGCGGGCGGTGACGCGCCGGGAGCGGCCTGAGGCGCGGTGACCGGTGCGGTGCCGGCGAAGCAGCGCAGCCCCGCGGCGCTGGTGAACCCTGTGGGGTGGTCACCGACCTCGGCGAGTACCCGGGCGCCGAGAGGCATGGCGAATCGTCCTGCGCCGGCGTTGGCGCTGCGTGAGGGTGACCGGGAAGAGCTGTGTCGGCGAACGCGGTCCAGCGCCGGCAGGGCGGGCGCGGCGCAGCGGGCCAGGATCGTGTTGCT
>JALYMU010000084.1 GCA_030773595.1 Actinomycetota bacterium
GTCTCGGTCGTGTCGCTCGAGGGCGCCGCAGGCTCGCTCTCACCGGCAGCGGCGCGCTGCGGGCGGACCGGCTCGGCGCGGGGGACCGGCGTGCGCGGTGGCGCCGCGCGTCCCGGGCCATCGGGGGAGAAGCGCATCGCGACGTCGTCGGTGTAGGCGTCGGTGATCCCACCGTCAGCTTCGACGTCGTACACCGCGTCGCCGTACGCCGGGACGGAGGACAGCCGTCGGGCCGCTCGCGGGCCCGGTGGTCCCGGCTCGTCGGTCGAGAGCGCCCGCGCCTCGTCGTCGGCGGCGGTGAGGACGCGCCGTACCGGGTCGAACACCCACATCGCGAGGCCCTGGGTGGTCCCCGCCCCGAACGCCAGGCGGACGTCCCAGCGCCCGTCATCGCGCCGCCACGCGTCCCATGCCCGGGCGGAGGCGCCCGCCCCCCGCGCGTCCAGGCGCTCCGCCACCACGTCACGCAGCAGTGGCACGGTGGCGTTCTCACCCCGCCGGCGCACGACCGTGGCCTGGGCCAGCGCGGCGATGTGCTCGCGCTCGGCGAGGACGGGGGACTCGTAGCGACGCACGCGCTCCACCGGAAGGCCGGCGGCCTCGGCGACCTCCTCGGCGGTCTGGCCGGCGCGGATGCGGGCTTGGATCTCCGCCGGGCGCAGACCCGCGTCGGACCTGGCCTCGCTTGTCCCCAACGCTGACAGGGAGCCGCGGATGGCGGCGCGGAGCCGGTCGTCGACGGGTACGGCGAAGTGGCGGTCGTCGTCCGCGGCCAGGACAAGCCGCAAGCCGTCCTCGCTCACGCCGACCAGCCGCAGGTCCTGCATGGCGGCGCCTCCTGCTTCCGAGCGCGTGCGTCGTCCGTCGCGATGGTGGGGGTGCGGCCCTGACTCTGCCAGGCACGCGGCGCGGCCCGCCACCCGCTCTCGACGGCTGGCCTCGCCGGTCAGGGCCTGCGGGCTCTGGATCGCGCTCGTCGCGCGCCGGCGGGAGCGCCCTGGAAGGATCCGGACGTGGCCACCTACGACGCCGTGCTGCTCGTGTCCTTCGGCGGCCCGGAGGGGCCCGAGGACGTGATCCCGTTTCTGGAGAACGTCACCCGCGGACGCGGCATCCCGCGTGAGCGCCTGGTCGACGTGGGCCGCCACTACGAGCTCTTCGGCGGCGGGAGCCCGATCAACGAGCAGAACCGTGCGCTGGTCGCGGCGCTCGAGGCGGAGTTCGCGCGCAGCGGCCTCGACCTGCCGGTCTACTGGGGCAACCGCAACTGGTCGCCGTATATCGCCGGCTCGATTGCCCGGATGCGCGAGGACGGTGTACGCCGCGCGCTGTGCGTCGTGACCTCCGCCTACGCGTCCTACTCCGGCTGCCGGCAGTACCGCGAGGACCTCGCTGCCGCGCTCGCCGAGGTCGGCCCCCGCGCGCCGCGGCTGGACAAGCTGCGCCACTACTTCAACCACCCCGGCTTCGTGCTTCCCACGGCCGAGGCCACGGTCGCCGCGCTGCGCGACATGCCGGAGGGCTCCGCGTTGCTGTTCGTCACCCACTCCCTGCCCACCGCGATGGCGGAGTCGGCCGGCCCGGACGGCGGCGCGTACGTCGACCAGCACCGCAGCGTCGCCGACGAGGTGGTCGCCCGGCTCGGCGAGGCCGGTGCCGGCGTGGGCTGGGACCTCGTCTACTGCAGCCGCTCGGGGCCGGCGAGCCAGCCCTGGCTCGAACCCGACATCAACGACGCCCTGGAGCAGCTGCACGCCGACGGCGTCCCGGGCGCCGTGGTCGTCCCGATCGGGTTCGTGTCGGACCACATGGAGGTCCGCTACGACCTCGACACGGAGGCCGCCGCGACGGCGCAGCGGCTCGGGATGGCGTTCGTGCGTGTTCCCACGGTCGGCACGCACCCGGACTTCGTCGCCGCCCTGTGCGAGCTCGTGGTCGAGCGCGACCGGGTCGAGGCGGGGCGGCCCGTCGAGCGGCGCAGCGTCGGCGCCTTCGGACCCAGTCATGACGTGTGTCCCGCGGGTTGCTGTCCGAACCTGCGGGGGTTCCGCCCCGCGGTGTGCGGTGGCGACTGAGGCGGTGCGCCGCGTCGGGGAGGATGACGCGATGACGGACAGAACCGCAGACATCGCCGGAGACGGTGCCGCAGGAAGCGCCGGGTCAGGCGCCGCCGGGGTTGAGCTCGACGAGCTGCTCGCCGTGGCGCTCGACGCGGCGACGCAGGCGGGTCGGCTGCTGGTCGACCGGCGACCCCATGCCGTCGGCGTGACGGCGACGAAGTCGAGCCCCACCGATGTCGTGACCGAGATGGACACGGCCGCGCAGGACCTCATCGTGCGGGTGTTGCGCGCCGCCCGGCCGCACGACGGCATCCTCGGCGAGGAGGGCACCGACGAGACCGGCTCCACCGCAGTCCGCTGGGTGGTCGACCCCATCGACGGCACGGTGAACTACCTCTACGGGTACCCGGGGTGGGCGGTCAGCGTCGCGGCCCAGGTCGGTGGTGAGTCCGTCGTCGGCGTGGTTGCGGTCCCGGCGTACGGCGAGACGTTCACGGCCGTGCGTGGGCGCGGCGCCTGGTGCAACGCGACCCGGTTGCGACGCGACGCCGGGCCGGCGTTGGACCGCGCGCTCGTCGCGACCGGGTTCAGCTACGACGCCTCCATCCGCCTCCGTCAGGCGACCCTGCTGACCGGCGTGCTGCCTCGCGTGCGGGACATCCGCCGCGGTGGCGCGGCGGCTGTCGACCTGTGCCTCGTCGCCTGCGGCCGCGTGGACGCCTACTACGAGTCGGGCACCCAGCTCTGGGACATCGCGGCGGGGACCCTGGTGGCGACGGAGGCGGGTGCGCACGTCGGGGGCGGCAACGGCGCGGGCCCGGGACCCGATCTCGTGCTCGCGGCGGCCCCGGGGTTGTTCGAGCCCTTGCACGACCTCCTCACCGCGGCGGCCGGTGCCAGCAAGAACCCGGCGGCGCGTGCCGGTGAAGCGGCGCCGGCCAGCGCCTCCGGCGAGCCGACCGGCCAGTCCGGTCCCCGCACCGGGTGACGGTGGCCCGACCGGCGACACCAGCGGGACGACCTGTGCACGACAGGTCACCATCCGAAGTGTGGGCCGTCCGGCACCGGGTACGTGCGTCCGGCAGAATCCCGCGCCCGGGGACGGGCACAAATGCCGGCGCTGGCGCGTTACTCGCGCGTCGACACACTCCACCACCACTGCACCAGCCCGAAAGGGTGACGGGAACCATGGCGACCGACTACGACACACCGCGCAAGACCGACGACGACGCGACCGAAGACAGCATCGAAGAGCTCAAGGCCCGACGGGTCGACAAGACCGCCGGCGTCGTCGACATCGACGAGACCGAGCTCGCCGAGAACCTCGAGCTGCCCGGCGCCGACCTGTCCAACGAGGAGCTCAGCGTCCGGGTGCTCCCGCGTCAGGCGGACGAGTTCACCTGCTCGCGCTGCTTCCTCGTCCACCACCGCAGCCAGCTCCACTCCGACAAGGGCGGGTCGCCCATGTGCAAGGAGTGCGCGGCCTGAACGCGACGGGACGGGACCCGGCCGGCGATGACGGCCGGGTCCTCACGGGACGGGTGGTGGACTCCGGCGGCGGCGATCGCGGCGCCGCCGATGGTGGCGCGTCCTCGGTCGCTGACATGCTGGCGCGCCTGCTTGACGAGCGAATCGGTACGGCGGAGCGGCTGCGGATTCTCGCGGAGCTGGCGCGTGCCGCCGGCACGGCGCTCGGCAGTCCCGCCGACGCGCCGAAGCCCGCCGGCCGTGGCCTGGTCGAGACGTTCCTCGACATCACCGAGCGCCTGACGGTCCGGGATTTGGCGACCCTGCGTCGACACCATCCCGGACTGGACGGTGAACAGCTCGCGGACGCCCTCGTCGCCTCGGCGACTCGAACGACGACGGCCGTCGGCGCTGCCCTCGGCGCCGCCTTCACCAGCGAGTACGCCGTCCCCCCAGCCCTCGCGTCCGCCCCGGTGCAGCTGGCAGCGGAGACCGTCGCCGTTGCCGCGATCGAGACCAAGCTTCTCGCCGAGCTGCACGCCGTCTACGGCGTGGTGCCCCACGGAGGGCACCGGGCCGGCGCCTACGTGATGGCCTGGGCGGAGCAGCGCGGCATCGACCCGCTCGACCCGGTCGCGACGTCGGCAGCGCTCGGCGCCCTCGGCCAGCGCCAGGTGCGCCGCCGCCTCGTGCGCCGCGTCGGCTCCAGCCTCCCGAGCCTGGCGCCGATGCTCATCGGCGCCGTCGCCGGCGGCGTGATCAACCGCCGCGAGACCCAGAATCTTGCGGCAAGGGTCCGCGCCGACCTGCGTCGCCGCTCGCGTCGGAGGGCCTGACAGGAGTCGGTGGCGAAGGCTGCCGCCTCCCGGGTGAGGCCGCGGCGCGATCCCGACGCCGGGGCGGGTCCCGCCAGCCCCGCGCGGGCTCAGCCGTCGCGCGTGCGCGACATGCGGGCCCGCTCGATCGCCACCGCGAGCTGCTCGGGGCGGCGCGTCGCGACGTACCAGTACGGCGTCGAGTCCTGCGGGTCGGTGACCGGAACCCGCACCGCGAGCGGCAGCCATCCGCGGATGAGGTGGTAGGCACTCGCGTCGAAGCCCGCCCCGCGCAGGGTCCGTGCGGTCCTCGCGTCGAGGGCAACCGGCTCGCCGACGTGCTCGAGGGGGATGCGGGCGCGGCCCGCGCGCAGGTGGCCGGCCGTGACTTCGACCGGTGCAGCCGTCGCGAGCAGTGCGACGGCGCCGAGCGCGAACGCCACCGCCACGGTGACCACGACACCTGCCGGGGGAAGCGCCCGCAGCGCCACCAGCCCGCACGCGAGCGCCATGGCCGCCACCGCCAGCCACAGTCCCCACGGCGCGTGCAGCCGCTCCCGGTAGAACACCTCAGCCGCGGTCATGGCCTCAGCCTGCCAGCCCGCACCGACAGTCTCGCGGCTCGAACGCGGAGACGGCCGTGGCGCTCGACTGCGCGCGCCGCGCCCGGCGTACGCCCTCGCCGTCCTGTCGGAGCGGCCGGGTACGGTGCACCGCATGCCCATTCCAGTCGGGGACCGCCCGTTCGACGCGCTCGCCGCCGAGCTGGTCGCAGACCAGTTCGCGGCCATGCCGACCCTGGGCAGCTCGCTGGGGCTGACGGAGTACGACGAGCTCCTCCCCGACATGTCCGCCGATGCCGTCGGGCGTCGGCAGGCTGCGGAGGACGCCTGGTCGCAGCGCCTGTCGGCGCTTTCGGACACCGAGCTGACGCCCGAGGAGCGCATCGACAGGGACCTGGTCGTCATGGTCCTCACCGGTCGGCGGCTGCTGCGCGACTGGGCGGACTGGCGGCGCAGCGCCGACTATTACGCCGGCGTCGCACTCAACGGCGTCTTCTCGCTCCTGCTGCACCGGCTCCGCCCCGAGGACGAGCTCGCGCGCGCGGTCACCGCCCGGCTCAGCGCCGCGCCGGAGCTGCTGGAGCAGGGTCGCGCCAACCTCGACGCCGACCTGGCCTCACCGCAGTTGCTGCGCCGGTCCTTGGCGCAGGTGCGGGCGGGCGCGGCCTACGCGCGAGCCGTCGCGGCGGAGTTCCCCGACCCGGGGCACCGGGCGCAGGTAGCAGCTGCCGGTGAGGTCGCCGCCGCTGCGTTCGACGCCTTCGCCGACCACGTCGACGCGCTTGCGGAGAAGGCCCGCGGGTCCTGGGCCATCGGAGAGCAGCGCTACGACGCCCTGCTGCGTCACGCCGAGGGTCTCGGCTACGGGGCGCGGGAGATGCGCGAGCACGGCCAGGCGGCGTACGACGAGATCGTCGCGGACATGCGCGCGCGCACGGCGCAGCTGCGCGGCGGGAACGGTCATGACGGCGACTGGCGCGCGCTCCTGCAGGAGCTCAACCAGGACCATCCCGCCACGCCCGACGAGCTGCTCGAGGAGTATCGCCAGGCGACGGCGCAGGCCCGCCAGTTCTGCATCGATCGCGATCTCGTGACGGTCCCCGAGGGCGAGCAGTGCGCCGTCGTGCCTTCAGCGCCCTTCACCCGGGGGATGCTCGCCGTGGCGCACTACATCCAGCCGCCGCCCTTCTCGGGACGTGCGCTGGGCCACTTCTTCGTCCCCTACCCGCCCGAGGGGGCCACGGAGGACCAGGTCCGTCAACGAATGGCGACGAACAGCCGCAACGGGCTGTGGTCCATCACCGTGCACGAGGCCTACCCCGGACACCACTGGCACTTCGCCTGGCTCGCCGCAGGGCAGGCGGTCGGGCGGACGCGGCCGCTGCGCTCGGTGTTCGGCTCGACGTACTTCGTCGAGGGCTGGGGCCTTTACAGCGAGGACCTCATGCGCGAGCAGGGCTTCTTCCGGACTCGCGAGCAGGAGCTCTGCCAGCGTGACATGCGACTGTTCCGCGCGGCGCGGATCGTGGTCGACACGTCGCTGCACCTCGGCGAGATGAGCGTCGACCAGGCGGTCGAGCACATGTCGACCAAGGCCTCGCTTTCGGCCGAGACCGCCCGCGCGGAGGTGCTGCGCTACTGCGCCTGGCCGACCCAGGCCGCGTCGTACCTCACCGGCGCCCTGGAGATCGCGCGGATGCGTGACCGGTGGCTGGCCGAGGGCCGCGGCAGCCTGCGCGAGTTCCATGACCGCGCCGCGGGGTCCGGACGCCTGCCAATCGCGCTGGTAGAGCGTTCGCTGTTCGACGCCCGAGGACAGGACCGGGGCCACGGCGGGGACGCGGCCGTGGACGCGTCCCACGGCGTGGGAGTCGGTGCTGGCACGGCCGGCCCGAGCGCCGGTGCGGCGTCGTGACGGCCACGGCGACCGCGCGTCACGGGAGCCCGAATGGCCACCCGTGACGACGGACGGGTCGATGTTCTCGTGCGCCGGTTGGACCCCGACGTGCCACTGCCGGTCTACGCGCATGCCGGTGACGCGGGCGCGGACCTCGTCACCACCGTCGACCTCACGCTCGGCCCCGGCGAGCGCGCGATGGTGCCCACCGGCATCGCGCTTGCGCTGCCCGAGGGCTACGCGGCGTTCGTGCATCCACGCTCGGGGCTGGCGCACCGGCTCGGTGTGAGCATCGTGAACACGCCCGGGACCGTGGACGCCGGCTACCGCGGTGAGGTCAAGGTCCTTCTGGTCAACCACGACCTGCGCGACCCCGCCGTCTTCCGCCGCGGCGACCGCGTGGCGCAACTGGTGCTGCAACGCGTCGAGCGGGCGGTGTTCCACGAGGTCGAGGTGCTGCCCGGTTCGGCGCGTGGCGAGGGTGGGCACGGGTCGACCGGTGGGTATTCCGCTGGACTGTCCGCCGCGCTACCGACCGGCGGCTCCGCCGCGCTACGACCGGAAGGGGACTGACGTGTTCCGACGCCTGCGCAAGGACCGCGGCACGGACGAGGCCGCCGACACCGCCGTCGAGGCCGGGGAGACGCCCACCGCCGAGATCGTCGACCATGCCGACGACCCGCAGACGGACGCTCCCGCACCGCCGAGCAGCCGCGACAACGGCCCCTGGGACGCCTCCGAGGTCGACGACCCCGCTGAGGGAGGACGACTGGACCTCGGCGGAGTCTGGCTGCGTGGTCGCGAGGGCATGCAGCTCAACGTCGAGTTCGACGAGGCCGAGCAGCGGGTCGTCTCGATCACGGCGATCATCGGCAACGGCGCGGTCCAGGTGGCACCGTTCGCTGCCCCCAAGACCGAGGGCATCTGGGAGGAGGTCCGCGCCGAGCTCGGGCAAGGCCTGCTCGAAGCCGGTGGCCAGATCGAAGAGCGGCAAGGCCCGTTTGGGCCCGAGCTCGCGGCGGCGGTGCCCGTACAGTTGCCCGACGGAGCGACGGGCTTCCAGCCGGTCCGCTTCTGCGGCATCGACGGCCCCCGCTGGTTCCTGCGTGCCGCCTTCTCCGGCGAGGCTGCCTTCGACGCCGACGCTGCAGGGCCCTTGGAGGACGTCGTCCGCGACATCGTCGTGGTCCGGGGTACCCAGCCCATGGCACCGCGCTCGCCCATCGAGCTGCGTCTTCCCGACCTGGAGCCCGGACCGGGCGCGCCGGAGTCCACCGGGCCGGCGGAACGCGAGCCGCTCGAGCCCTTCGAGCGGGGCCCGGAGATCACCGAGATCCGCTGAGCCGCGCCGCCGCTCGCGCGCCCTCGCTAGCCTGAACGGTATGAGTCCCCCCGTCAGCCGCCTGCGCCGTGCCCTGTCCCGACTGGCGGCCTCGCCGCAGGAGCTCGAGGCGGAGGAGCTGCAGGAGGACACCGCCCAGTGCGGCGCCACCCCGGTGGCGCAGCTCGAGGACCGTCGGCGTGCGGTCGTGCGAGGCACCGTCCGGACGGTGACGCTGCGGCCTCGCGCCGGCGTGCCCGCGCTGGAAGCCGAGCTGTACGACGGGTCGGGCACGCTGTCCATCGTCTGGCTGGGGCGCCGCCAGATCCGCGGTATCGACCCCGGACGTGGGATGAAGGCCGAGGGCATGGTGACGACAACCGGTGCCGGACCGGTGATGTTCAACCCCCGCTACGAGCTGCTTCCGGCCGGTCGATGACCGCGACACCTCAGCCGTCGGGGACCGTTCCGGCGACGCTCACCGTCGAAGACGTCGTGCGCCACCGCCTCGCGATGGCACTCGGCGGCCGGAGGGGGATGCTCGAGGCGGCTCTGCCGACCCTCGCGTTCACCGGCGTCTACCTGCCCACCCATCAGCTGCGCCTCGCCGTGACCGTCAGCATCACGGTCGCGGTTGCGCTGGTCGTCGTACGCCTGGTGCAGCGCTCGACCGTGCAGTTCGTCCTGAACAGCCTCGTCGGCATCGTCATCGCGGCTCTCTTCGCAGCACGCACCGGACGCGCGGAGGACTACTTCCTGCCGGGCATCATCTGGAGCGCCGTGACGGCGGCCCTGCTCGCGGTGTCGAACCTCGTGCGCTGGCCGGTCGTGGGAGTGCTCTACGGGTCGGCCACCGAGGACGTGACCGGGTGGCGCCGGGAGCCCGGGATTGTCAAGCTGTGCCAGCGCCTGACGTGGATCCTGCTAGTGCCCAACGTGATCCGCGTGGCGGTCATGCTTCCGCTGTACCTCATGCACGAGATCGGATGGCTGGCCGCGATGAAGCTGGCGCTGGGCTGGCCCCTCTACATCGCCGCGCTCGCCGCGATGGCGTGGGTCCTGGCGCGCGGGCGCACCCCGATGCCGGTCGACTCCTCGTACGCCGACACCGTCGACCGCGACGCTGCTGACCCCGACGCCGCGCCGACCGCGTAGGACTGACCGCCGGCTCGCTGGGTGGTCGCGCCGCCACGGCGGTCTGAGGGCCTCCGGCGTCGGACCCCCCGCTGCGTCTTAAGACCTAGGAAGTGTACGTTCCCGGCCACATCGCCGAGCGGATGCCGGCGCTTAGCGGGGGCTGAGCACCTGCACGTCGACGAGCCGGCAGGGAGCGTCGAGCAGGCTCCGGGTGAACATCACGTGCCGCACGACCTTGCCGGGCTCCTTGGCGATCAGGGAGAGCCCGTCGACGGTGTGACCACTGCCCAGCTCGTCGACAAGATCCGCCACGACGTGCCCGTGATCCTCAAACGGCGTCAGGTGCAGACGCCGCACCGGCGGTGGTCCTCGCGCCGTTCGAGACGGAGCTCCACGAGCGGGAGGGTGGAGCCCGTCGACCATGCCACGTGTCGATCGTCAGCCGGACAGCTCGGGCGGGCGCGCGTCAACCAGAGGCAGCAGCATGAGTACCTCGTCCTGGTCGCCTCCTGGTAGCCGGAGCGCCACCGGCCACCTGCCGACCTCGCGCCACCCGCACGATTCGTAGAACCCCTCGAGCCCCAGCCCGCCGCGCAGCTCCAGGTGCAGCTGTTCCAGACCGAAGTCCTCACGGGCAGCACGAGCGAGCTCAGTCATCAGGGCACGACCGACGCCCCTCCCTCGGTGCTGGAGGGCCGTCTGCACGCGTAGGACGCGAGCCCAGTGAGCCGTCAGCCGGCTCGGGTTGCCCGACAAGATCAGCCAGCCGGCGAGGACGCCGCCCACGGTGGCGACCAGGAGCCGGTTGAGCAACGGGTCCAGGGACTGCACCATGTCCTGAACCGCCGGCCGGACCTGAGCGTCAGAGACGGGCAGGAACGCGAAGCCCACCGCGCCTCCAGCGTTGGACACGTCTCGCCAGCACACAGCAAGTTGATCGCGTACCTCCGGCTCGACCACTTCCGGCGAAGTCAGCCAACGCAGCCTGAGCGCACCAGGGCTCGGCATGACATGACCTCGATCTCGAGACGTCCGGCCACCTGGTTCGGCGTGCCGGTGGTCGGTCGCACCGCGGACCTCAGTAGCCGGTGGCGCCGTCGATCGCCTCGCGCAGCAGGTCGGCGTGCCCGTTGTGCCGGGCGTACTCCTCGATCATGTGTAGGTCGATCCAGCGGATGTCTCGGGTTCGTTCCGGATCGTCGCCCCGGCTCGGTACGACAAGGTCGAGGTCCTTGCCGACCGTCGCGGCCCGTGCGGCCTCGATCTCTGCCGCGTAGGCCGAGAGGTTGCCTTCGGCGTCGGCATCCGCCGTGTCGTCGAAGTCGGCCCCCGTCTGGTCGGGGTCGTAGGGGAAGTCGAGCTGCTCGCCGCCGGCGTGCATCCGGAACCACCACCGCTCCACCTCGGTGAGGTGGCGCACCAAGCCCAGCAGCGAAAGCGTGGAAGGCGCCACGGCGCGGCGCTTGAGCTGCTCCGCCGTCAAGCCCGCGCACTTCATCAGCAGGGTGGCTCGGTGGTAGTCGAGCCACTGCTCCAGCGCCACGCGCTCGTCGGCGATGCGAGCCGGGTCAGCCCGCTCGGCCGCGGGCACCCTCCACTCCTCGATCATCACGTCACCCAATCACACCGGCGCAGGCGGGCGTGTACTGCCGGGGCCGACGTGCAAGCCCCGTGCTGCAAGCCCTCAAGAGCTGGCGGGCTACCCGTACCGCCGCCGTAGGGGAATCCCCTCGGCGAACAGGCCTGTGCCGTACGGTCTTTCCGGTGCGGGGCCCGAGCGACGAGGACGAGCAGGCGGAGGTGCTGGCCACCGAGGGCCTGACCCGGGTCGTGCGGATCGGCGACACCGTGCGCCGTCCGGTCCGTCCGTTCACCGCCACGATCCACGCCTACCTGGCACACCTGCGCAGCCGAGGCTTCACCGACGCTCCCGAGCCTCTCGGCTACGACGACGAGGGGCGGGAGGTCCTGTCCTACGTCGCCGGCGACGTGCCGGTGGAACCGCTGCCGGACTACGCGACGACGACCGATGTGCTGCTCACCCTCGCCGCCATGATCCGACGGCTCCACGATGCGGCCGAGGGATGGGCGCCGCCGGCCGACGCGGTGTGGGGAAGCATCCCGGGAGCTCCACCGCCTGGCGTCATCCCTCTGTTCGACCGACCCGAGCTCGTCTCCCACCAGGACTACTGCCCCGGCAACGTCGTCTTCCGCGACGGCCTGCCCGCGGCGCTGATCGACTTCGACCTGGCCCGACCCACGACGCGGGTTGCCGACCTGGTCAACGCCTTGTACTGGTGGGCGCCGCTGCTGCACCCGCGCGACCGGGCACCGGCACTGGCAGAGGCTGACGTCGCGGCCCGCGCCCGCGTGGTCGCCGACGCCTACCGGATGACCGCGGCCCAGCGTGCGCAGGTCGTCCCGGTCGCGATGCGCCGGGCACACAACACTCACCGCACGATGCGCGCCGCCGCGGAGGCCGACCCGGTCTTCCGCCGCTGGTGGGAGGAGGGCGTCAAGGATCGGATGCCCCGCGCGCAGGCCTGGCTCACCGGCGAGGCGGACCGCATCGACAGCGCCCTACGGCGCTGAGTGAGGGCGACCTTCCGTCCGAGCTTCCCGCCGAGGCGGATGACCCGTCTCGACCTGGAGCCGCCGCAGAGCACGCTGACCTGGGTCGTCGAATCCCTTCCGGCCAAGCGGAACGGGTTGGGGCGTCGTGCCGGGGTGACGTCGGTGACGACGAGCACGTCGATGATCGGCTGCTCTCAGCGACCCGGGCACTGCGGCCCGGTGGGTCGAGCACATCGGGTCAACCGCCGTGAGCGCAGCCACGATGCGCTGCCCCCTGCGCCTCGCAGTTCGCCCGCCCGCCCGGGTCGTACGGGACGTCGTACGGGACGAGGACGATTTCGCGCCGCTCAAGGCCGCCGACGAAGAACGAGGTGTCGATCGGGCTGGTCATCGTCCGCCATATTGGGGTGCCGGCTCCCATGGATTCCGTCGCCTTGGACGAATCGCTGACCGGGGCATCGGCGCTTACGTGAAGGTTCGGTCGTCGCCGGGTGCGAACGTGGTGAGCGCTTCGCCGTCGCTGACAGTGGCTGTCAAGTACTCGTGTGCCCAGCTCCATCGGTCGGGGTAGGTGGAGCCGGCGATGAGCTGCTCGATGGCGTCGTCGACGTCCACTGATGTGTGCCGAAGCGCGACGTTCCCGTCCTGCAGCAGCGCCCAGGCCCCGCCGGCGCGCCCGTAGGGCATCCCGATGCTGCCGGGGTTGAGGACCAGGCGCCGGTCGACCAGGCGGACGAAGGGCATGTGGGTGTGCCCGCAGACGACGGTCCGCACCTCCTGCGGGACGTCGGCGAGGATCTCGGCCCAGCGCTCCAGGCGGGTGTCGACGAGCACGACCTCCTCGTCGTCGCGGGGCGTGCCGTGGCAGAACAAGACCGGTCCGAAGCCGTCGACGTCCAGCGTCACGGGGTGTGGCATCTCGGCGAGCAGCCGCGTGTGCGCGGCGGTCAATTGGGCGGCTGCCCAGGCGTCGATGTCGTAGACCTCGCGGACGGCGGAGGTGTCACCGCGGGCGAGGGCGGCGAGCTCTCGGTCGGCGTTGCCGCGCACCAGCACAGCACGGTCGCCCAGACCAGCCAGCCGGTCCAGCACGGGCACCGGCTGAGGTCCGGCGGCGTGGTCGCCCGTCACGACGACGAGGTCAGCTGCCACGACGTCCGGCTCGGCGAGCACCGCGTCCAGGACGGGCAGCACGCCGTGAACGTCGGACAGGACCGCCACGCTTCTGACCACACCACCACCGTAGGACGGCCAACCATCCCCTGCGCCCGGTCGCCCGCCCGTACGCGAATCCTCGAGGTGGAAGACCCGGTCATGGCCCAGGACCCCGGTGGAGGGCGGCCACCGTGCCGTCGGCGACGACGGCGAAGTGTCGCTCGCCCAGACGCGGTCGACGGGCCGGTCGAAGATCAGGCGGCAGTCGGCGATGTCTGCGCTCGAGCGATCAAGCGCCCGCCAGCCCCGCCGCGCCCAGCGCCCGCTCCAGACGGCGGCGACGAGGGGCAGCGGATCAGGGGACATCGGCGTTACCGTTGCGGCATGTCCCTTGCGCACCTCAAGGCAGCGCTGGCTGCCGGGGAGGTCGAGCCGCTGATCAGGTACGTGCGGCTGCACGTCGGCGACGGCAACGAGGACGCAGGTCGCAAGGAGATCGACAAGGCGTGGATCCAGGCGCTGACGGTGCTGTTGGACATGCCTCCGGTCGACCGCGAGTTCGTCCACGACACCCTGCAGAGCAAGGACCCCGCGACGCTCGCGCACCTGTTCTTCTCGCTGCACTTCGCGCTCGTACGCTCGACCGGTGAGTGGATCCACGATGGCGACCTCTGACGCCCGGCAGCTTCGCCCGGGCCTGTGGGAGACCGTCAACGAGCGCTATCCGGGATCGATGATCACCAAGGACGACGTCGTGCCACTGGCGCCGCTCCGGGTTCCGCTCGAAGAGGCAAGGCTGACGTTCGTCAGCACGTCCGGAGTCCAGCCCAAGGGCACCCTGCCCTTCGACGTGGTCCACCCCGTCGGCGACTACAGCTTCCGTGCCGTCCCGTCGCGCAGCACCCCTGACGACCTCGAGATCCACCAGCTCAAGTACCCGACGGACGGCGCGCACCGCGACCTGAACGTCATCTTCCCGATTGAGCGGCTCCAGGAGCTTCGCGACGAGGGCAGGGTCGGGGCGCTCACCGACAGCTTCTTCTCCTTTATCGGCTACAACATGGACCCCGTCCTGCTCGAGCGAACGCTCGCTGACGACCTGGCTCAGGCGGTGCAGGACCAGCAGGCCGACCTCGCGCTGCTCTCGCCGGCTTGACCGATCTGCCACCAGTCGGTCGGACTGGTGCAGCGCGCGATCGAGCGGCGCGGCATCCCCACGGTGTCGGTGAGCGTCGCTCGCGACGTCACCGAGCACGTGAAGCCACCCCGGGCGGTCTTCGTGCCGTTCCGCATGGGTCATCACTTCGGCGTGCCGTTCCACCGGGAGATGCAGCGCCGCCTCATCCTCGAGGCGCTCGGGCTGCTCGCCACGGCGACGGAGAGCGGCACGATCCTCGACCTACCCGTGACATGGGCTGAGGTTCGCCGTGAGGGCCTCCAGTTGGAGCGCGCTGCGCGCGACCGCACCTACTAACTGACCGCAGGTCGACGAGGCTGAAGGTCGAGCACGCCGAACCGCGGCCGCAGCTCCTGCGCGGGACACGGAAGACGTCGATTGCTATGCGCGGTCCGCTTCGTGCGGCATTCGCGGATGCAGCTCGACGAACGCTCACGACGACGCCGCCGAGTAAGTCGTGTACAGCTTCAGCCAACTAGCCCCACAACGAGAGATGTTCGTTGCTGCGACGGCGTCGAAGAGCGCCGCGTACAGCAGCACGGTCGCCATCGCGAGCGCCGAATGGCCGAGCCAGCCCACCGCTCGACGCCATGCGCTGACGCCCGCAGGATCACCCGCCCTCGTCGAAGAAGTCCTGCCGCACCGCCTCTGCGCGCTATCCGCTCATCGGCATGTTGGTGGGTCCGCGGTGGCGTGAACGCCCGTCTCACTGTCGACAAAGTGGAACGGCGCTCCACGCGGACGCCGAGCGCAAGCGGTTGTGGATCCCGGATAGCGGGCACGCGTCGATCGACGCCAGCTCGTGTCGCGGGCACGGATTCACCCGAAGCAACTGGGCGGAGCAGCCATGGACCATCGCCCGTTGGGACGCACCGGCGTCTCGGTCAGCCAGTTCTGCCTCGGCGCGATGATGTTCGGGTCCTGGGGCAATCCCGACCACGACGAGTCGATTAAGATCATTCACACGGCGCTCGATGCGGGGATCAACTTCATCGACACCGCCGACGTCTACGGCGCGGGCGAGTCCGAGGAGATCGTCGGCAAGGCACTCGCCGGCGGTCGACGGAATGACGTGATCCTCGCCACCAAGTTCCACAACCCGATGGGTGAGGACCCCAACCGGCGCGGCAACTCACGGCGTTGGATTGTGAGGGCGGTCGAGGATTCGCTGCGCCGGCTCGGGACCGACTGGATCGACCTCTACCAGGTCCACCGGCCGGACCCCCGTACCGACATCGAGGAAACCCTGTCCGCGCTCACCGACCTCGTCCATCAGGGCAAGGTGCGCTACCTGGGCTCCTCTACGTTCCCCGCGAGTCAGATCGTCGAGGCGCAATGGGCCGCCCGTGACCGCAACCTTGAACGCTTCGTCACCGAGCAACCGCCCTACTCGATTCTCGTGCGGGGCGTCGAGGCCGACGTCCTCCCCACCTGCGCGCGGCACGGCATGGCCGTCTTGTCCTACAGCCCGCTCGCCGGCGGGTGGCTGTCAGGTCGATGGCGCAAGGACACCGGTCAGCAGGAATCCTCGCGCGCGAGCCGACTCCCGGAGCGGTTCGATCTGTCCAACCCGTACAACCAGCGCAAGCTCGACGCCGTGGACGAGCTGGCACAGCTGGCCGAGCAGGCCGGGCTCACCCTGATCCAACTCGCCATCGCGTTCGCGAAGGCCCATCCGGCGATCACCTCTCCGCTGATTGGGCCCACGCACGATGGAGCAGCTTCAGACCCAGCTCGCTGCTGGCGACGTCGTGCTGAGCGGCGACGTGCTCGATCGCATCGACGAGATCGTCCCGCCGGGTATCACCATCAACCCCGCCGACAACTCCTTCCAGAACTCCGCGCTCGACGCCGAAGCACGACGTCGCCGGACCGGACAATGAGCGGGGTGCGCTGACCCGGCCAGGGCCCCGCCGGACCAGTCGCGGCGAGTTGACTCACGCCCTGGAGTCAGCGGTGCGGGGAGAGCAGCTGCTCGATCGCGTCGGCGGAGTCGGTCGCGGCCACGAAGAGCAGCTCGTCACCGGCCTCGAGCGGGTCGTCCGCGGAGGGCGCGAACGGCCGCGCTTGACGGATCACCGCCACGAGCACCGTGTCCGGTGGCCAGGGGATGTCGCCGACGCGCGTGCCCGCGACGGGGCTGTCCGCGGGAAGGGTGAGCTCCAGCATCTCCGTCTTCGACTGCTGGAAGGTGAAGATGCGGACCAGGTCTCCGACGCTGACCGCCTCCTCGACCAGTGCCGTCATCAGCCGGGGGGTGGACACGGCGACGTCCACGCCCCACCCCTCGTCGAACATCCACTCGTTCTTCGGGTTGTTCACGCGGGCCACGGTTCGCGGCACGCCGTACTCCGTCTTGGCGATCAGCGAGACCACGAGGTTCACCTTGTCGTCGCCGGTGGCGGCCACGACGACCTGGCAACGCTGCAAGCCTGCCTCGTCGAGCGAGGCGATCTCGCAGGCGTCGGCCAGCAGCCACTCGGCCTCGGGGACGCTGTTCTGCTTGATCGCACCAGGTTCGCGGTCGACGAGCAGGACCTCGTGGCCGTTCTGCAGCAGCTCCCGGGCGATGGACCGCCCCACACTGCCCGCACCGGCGATGGCGACGCGCATCAGGACTCCTCGTGAGGTCCGCTGGCCAGAACCTTCTCGACCCGGTCGCTGTCGGCGTCGGCCATGACGACGTGGACGAGGTCGCCTTCCTGGACGACTGTGTCGGGGCGGGGCAGGAGCCCCACCCCCAGGCGGGTGAGGAAGGCGACCCGCGCGCCGCACTCCTCCTCCAGACGCGTCACCGGCTCACCCACCCAGCCGGGGTCCACGTGGACCTCGGCGAGGCGCACCGTGCCGGTGGGGTCGCGCCACTCCGGCTCGGCACCGTGGGGCAGGAGTCGGCGCAGCATCTGGTCGGCGGTCCAGCGCACGGTGGCGACCGTCGGGATGCCGAGGCGCTGGTAGACCTCCGCGCGCCCCGGGTCGTAGATGCGGGCGACGACGTTCTCGACGCCGAAGGTCTCGCGGGCGACTCGGGCCGCCAGGATGTTGGAGTTGTCACCGCTGCTCACGGCCGCGAAGGCGTAGGCGTCGCCCGTGCCGGCTTCTCGCAAGGTGTCGCGGTCGAAGCCGAGCCCGGCCACGCGCCGCCCGGTGAAGGACGACCCGAGGCGCCGGAATGCCTCCTGGCGCTGGTCGATCACGGCGACCGTGTGGCCGGCGTCCTCGAGGCTGTGCGCCAGCGTCGAGCCGACGCGGCCGCAACCCATGATGACGAAGTGCACTGAGGTCCTTCCTCGCATCGTCGCCTGTCGGCGTGTCGGCGCTCGGGTGCCGCTGCTCTCCTCAGACTGTCAGAGTCGTCACTTGACCGTACGTCGGGGTTGGCCGAGGGCCCTACCCGTCGCCGGGCGCGGCACGGACATAGCATCGATGCTCGTGCCGAGTGTCGCGGACCTGTCCAAGCGGATCCTGGTGGGCCGCGCTCTGCGCAGCGACCGCCTCGGCGAGACCCTGCTTCCCAAGCGCCTGGCACTGCCCATCTTCGCGAGCGACCCGCTGTCGTCGGTGACCTACGCGACGCAGGAGATCCTCGTCATCCTGACGCTCGGCGGCCTCGCCTACCTCTACCTCACGCCGTACATCGCCGCCGGCGTGTTCGTGCTGCTGTGCGTCGTCGTCGCGTCCTACCGCCAGCTCGTCCACGCCTACCCGACCGGCGGCGGCGACTACGAGGTCGCCCATGAGAACCTCGGCCGCAACGCCGGTCTCACCGTGGCCAGCGCCCTGCTGGTCGACTACGTCCTGACCGTCGCGGTGTCCGTGTCGGCGGGTGTCGACAACATCATCTCCGCGATGCCCGAGGTGGACGAGCACCGCGTCCTGATGGCGCTGCTGTTCGTCGGGCTGCTCACCGCGATGAACCTGCGCGGGGTCAGGGAGTCGGGGCGCACTTTCGCCGTCCCGACGTACCTCTTCGTCGTCGGGGTGCTCGGCATGGTCGTCTACGGTCTGGCGCAGACCGCTTTCGGGAACCCCCCGGTGGCCGAGAGCGCACGCTACGACGTCCGCGCCGAGCAGACCGGCCTCGCCGGCCTGGCCCTGGTCTTCTTCGCCCTGCGGGCGTTCTCCTCAGGATGTACGGCGCTGACCGGCGTCGAGGCCATCGCCAACGGCGTGCCGGCCTTCCAGAAGCCGAAGAGCCGCAACGCCGCGACGACGCTGCTCATGATGGGCGTCCTGTCGATGTCGATGTTCCTGGGTATCACCGCGCTGGCCCTGATCAGCAACGTGCACTACGTCGAGAACGCCTGTGACCTGGTGGGCTACGACTGCGTCGACCACCCCCAGCGGACGGTCATCGCCCAGATCGCTGCGGCGGTCTTCGGTGAGGGGACGCTGCCCTTCTACTACATCCTGGCCGCCGCCGCGGCGATCCTCATCCTTGCCGCGAACACCGCCTACAACGGATTCCCGCTGCTCGGGTCGATCCTCGCCCAGGACCGCTACCTCCCGCGCCAGCTGCACACCCGTGGCGACCGGCTCGTGTTCAGCAACGGGATCGTCCTGCTCGCGGCATTCGCGATGTTTCTCATCTTCGTGTTCGAGGCGTCGGTGACCCGGCTGATCCAGCTCTACATCATCGGCGTCTTCACCTCGTTCACCCTTGGGCAGACCGGCATGGTCGTGCACTGGAACAAGATTCTTGCGACCGAGACCGACCCCGAGGCCCGTGGCCGCATGCAGCGCTCACGCGTGATCAACGCCGCCGGTGCCACCATCACCGGGCTGGTTCTCGTCATCGTGACGCTGACGAAGTTCACCCACGGCGCCTACCTCGTGTTCCTCGCGATGCCCGTGCTGTTCCTCCTCATGCGCGGCGTCAACCGGCACTACGAGCTGGTCGCACGAGAGCTGTCCCTGGGGGAGGACGAGGTCGCGACCCTGCCCTCGCGCAACCATGCGATCGTGCTGGTGTCCAGGATTCACAAGCCGACGCTGCGGGCGCTGAACTACGCCAGGGCGGCGCGGCCGACCACCATCGAGGCCGTCACCGTCAGCGTCGACCGCGAGGAGAGCGCGGCGCTGCAGCGGGAGTGGGACCGGCGCGGCATACCGGTCCCGTTGAAGGTCCTCGACTCGCCGTACCGCGAGATCACCCGGCCGATCATCGACTACGTCAAGGGCATCCGTCGGGGCAGTCCCCGCGACGTCGTGACGGTCTACATCCCGGAGTACGTCGTCGGGCGCTGGTGGGAGCACCTGCTGCACAACCAGAGCGCCTTGCGGCTCAAGACGCGGCTGCTGTTTTCCCCGGGAGTCATGGTCACGAGCGTCCCGTGGCAGCTGCGTTCTTCCGTCCGGGTGGCGGATCGCGACGGGGAGGAGCTGCGGGCGGGGCCCGGCGGCCGCAACGGCCGCGCCGCGTCGGACCGGGACCGCGCCGGTGCCCGCTGACCGTCGGCGCCGGGGCCGCGCCGGCAGAGGGGCGTCCCAGCCGGCCGCGTCGTCCCAGCGCCCACCGTCCGGGCCGGCTTCCGACGACGTCCGCGGCCAGGAGCTCGAGCTCGAGGTCGGTGACGTCGCCCACGGTGGCTTCTGCGTCGCCCGGCATGGGGGCCGCGTCGTCTTCGTGCGCCATGCGCTGCCCGGAGAGCGGGTCCGGGCGCGCGTCACCGAAGGCAGGGAGACGTCGAAGTTCTGGCGTGCCGACGCGATCGAGGTGCTCGTCGCCTCGCCGGACCGCGTGGTCGAGCCTTGCCCGTACGCCCGGCCGGGTCGCTGCGGCGGTTGCGACTGGCAGCACGCGAGCCTGCCCGCGCAGCGCCGGCTCAAGGCGGCCGTGGTGGAGGAGCAGCTGCGCCGACTAGCGGGGCTCGACCGCCGGGTGACCGTGGAGGCGGTCCCCGGCGACGAGGACGGACTGGGCTGGCGCACGCGCGTGCGCTTCACCGTGGACGGCCGGGGACGAGCGGGGCTGCACAAGCACCGCTCGCACGAGCTGGAGCTGGTCGAGCGCTGCCTCATCGCTGCCCCTGGCGTTGAGGAGGTCGGGGCTGAGCGGCTGGCATGGCGGGGTGCTGCGAGCGTGGAGGTCGTCGCCACCTCCCGCGGCGATCGCGCGGTGGTGGTCGACCCGACCGACGACGCGCGCCTGGAGCTGCCGCGGATCCCGCCGCACGTGTCCGTCGTACGCACCGATCCCGCGGGTGGACGGCGCCCGGTCCGGGGACGTGGTCACGTCACCGAGGACGCGGCCGGCCGGACGTGGCGGGTCAGCGCCGGAGGCTTCTGGCAGGTCCATCCCGGCGCCGCGCAGGCGCTCGTCGACGCCGTGCTGGACGTCCTTGAGGCTCAGCCGGGGGAGCGGGTGCTGGACCTGTACGCCGGGGCGGGCCTGTTCGCCGGAGCGCTCGCGGACCGGGTGGGGCAGGACGGCGGTGTCACCGCGGTCGAGTCCGAACCCCGCGCCGGAGCCGACGCGCGGCGTAACCTGCATGACGTCCAGACTGTGCGCATCGTCGTCGACCGGGTCGAGCGCGCGCTGCGCGACCTCGAGCCCGATGTCGACCTCGTGGTGCTCGACCCGCCGCGCGCGGGTGCCGGCCGCGAGGTGGTCGAGGAGATCGTCCGGAGGAACCCGCGCGCTGTCGCCTACGTGGCCTGCAACCCTGCCGCACTGGCGCGTGACCTCGCGACGTTCCGGGACCGGGGGTACGAGTTGGAGTCGCTCCGAGCTCTGGACCTGTTCCCGATGACCGCGCACGTGGAGTGCGTCGCGGGGTTGGTGCCCGCTCGCTAGGCCGGCTCTCGCCGTTCAACCGTCATCGGCCGGTCAGTCGTGTCGCCGCGGGCCGTCTCAGCCCGTCTCTGGCTCCGGTGGTACCCGCTCGTGTCCGACACGCGGGACCGCGGGAGCGTTCGCTTGCCTGAGACGGCGCGATAGCCTACCTTCCCTATTAAAACCATAGGGGAGGGAGAAAATGCACGGACTCGTCATCTTCGCGCTCGTGGGGTTCGCGGCCCAGATGGTCGACGGCACGTTGGGGATGGCGTACGGCGTCACCTCCTCGACGCTGCTTCTGGTAGCGGGCTACAGCCCCGCGGCGGCGTCGGCCACGGTGCACCTGGCCGAGCTCGGGACCACCTTGGCTGCGGGTGTCTCGCACTGGCGCTTCGGCAACGTCGACTGGCGAGTCGTGCGCCGGCTCGCGCTGCCAGGGGCGGTCGGCGCGTTCGCCGGCGCGACCGTCCTGAGCTCGCTGTCCACCGAGGCCGCGAAGCCCTGGATGGCTGGTCTGCTTGTACTCCTCGGGATCTACGTCCTCCTCCGCTTCGTGGGCGGCGTGCCGATCCGGCGCCACGAGTCGCCGCCGCGGCGGCGGATGCTGATGCCGCTCGGCGTCGTCGCCGGCTTCGTCGACGCGACCGGGGGCGGCGGCTGGGGGCCGATCGCCACGCCCACCCTCATCGCGACCGGCCGCATGGAGCCGCGCAAGGTGATCGGCACCGTCGGGACCAGCGAGTTCCTCGTCGCGCTCGGCGCGAGTGCCGGCTTCGTGCTCGGTCTGAAGGGCGCAGGCATCTCGCTCCCGACCGTGGCCGCGCTCCTCGCGGGCGGCGTCGTCGCCGCGCCGCTCGCCGCCTGGCTGGTCCACCACGTGCCGGCGCGGATGCTGGGCTCCGGGGTCGGCGGCCTGATCATCCTGACCAACACGCGCACCCTGCTCAACACCTACGAGGTCGCGCCCGGTCTGCGCAACGCGGCGTACCTGTCCATCGCGGTCCTCTGGATGGTCGCGGTGGCCGCCTCGGCGCGCGGCGTCGTGGCCGACCGC
>JALYMU010000085.1 GCA_030773595.1 Actinomycetota bacterium
GACGTGCGCGGCGGCCACGCCCTCCGCCAGCGCAGCGGACCGAGGCCGCCCCAGCTCGTCGCGGACCACCACGTCGGCGGCTGCCACCGTGTGCAGCCGGGCGAGGACCTGCATCGGCGCCCGCCGCCAGGTGTCGGCGAGCCCGTCCAGAGCGGAGTACGCCCGCAGCGCCCCGCGCAGGACCGTGGGGAACCCGTCGTCGGCCGAGCCCGGAGCGGCAGGCGAGCCGAACCCGTCTCGCACCGCCCGGCGTACCTCCGCCACCGACCACGCGTCACGCGCGTCCACACCGGTGTCCAGGACTGCCGCCGCCCGCGCACCGCGCAGCGAGGACTCGGCCGCCATCGCCGGACCAAACCGTCGTACGGCGGGCTGGCGACGCAGCCGGTCGACCGCCTCGCGTGCCTCATCCACGGCCACCGCGACGCCGGGCAGCTCCGCCAGCGCGAGCAACGGGTCGGGACCGGGCACCGCGCCACCCTAGGGACGACCGGCACGGGACGCTGCGTCGGGGCACGCCGTCACCGCCGTACGCTCGGTGGATGCCGAACGAGGCCGTGCTGGTGCCGGTCATCGCCGCGACCGTCGGGCTCGTCGCGTTCGTGGCGTGGCGGGCGCTGCGCGGGCGTCGCGACTTCGGGACCCCTGCGGACCGAGCGACGTTCGAGACCCTGCACACCGCCTCGCTCGCGGCACCCGCGCTGCGGACGGGGCTGACACCTGCGGGGGCGCAGCGCGCGGCGAGGCACCTGCGCGCCCTGCTCGGCACCTCGGCGCTGGCGATGACCGACTGCACGCAGCTGCTCTCCTGGGACGGCGCGGGAGCCCGCCACGACCGCTACGCGCTCGACCACGCCGCCACGGTCCTGTCCTCTGGCCGGACCCAGGTGCTCGGCAGCTACCACGTCGCGTGCACCGACGCGTCCTGTCCGATCCGGGTGGCCGTCGTCGCGCCCCTCACCGTGGAGGACCGCGTCGTCGGGACGCTCGCGGCGTACGGCGTGACCGCCTCCGCCGGGCTGGTTCGAGCGACCAACGAGGTCGCCCGCTGGGTGTCCGGCCAGCTGGAGCTTGCCGAGCTCGACGCGTCCCGCACACGGTTGGTGGAGGCGGAGGTGCGGGCGCTGCGGGCCCAGATCAGCCCGCACTTCATCTACAACTCCCTCACCGCCATCGCGTCGTTCGTGCGGAGCGACCCCGTGCGCGCGCGCGAACTGCTGCTCGAGTTCGCCGACTTCACCCGGTACTCCTTCCGCCGCCACGGCGACTTCACGACCCTCGCCGAGGAGCTGCGCTCCATCGACCGCTACCTCCTCCTCGAGCGCGCGCGCTTCGGCGAACGGCTCCAGGTCACGCTGCAGGTGGCGCCCGAGGTCTTGCCGGTGGCGGTGCCGTTCCTGTGCCTCCAGCCGCTGATCGAGAACGCGGTCCGGCACGGGCTGGAAGGCCGGCCCGGGCCTGGGCGGGTGACGATCGTCGCCGAGGACGGCGGGGCGGAGGCGCTGATCAGCGTCGAGGACGACGGCATCGGCAGCGACCCCGAGCGGGTACGCCGGACGCTCGCCGGCGAGCCGGACGGCGACAGCGTCGGCCTCGGCAACGTCGACGCCCGGCTGCGCCAGGCGTACGGCGACGAGTACGGCCTGGTGGTCGAGACGGCGCCGGGTGCGG
Source organism: Actinomycetota bacterium (assembly GCA_030773595.1). Lineage (GTDB taxonomy): Bacteria > Actinomycetota > Actinomycetes > JALYMU01 > JALYMU01 > JALYMU01. Next base: position 1,672 of record JALYMU010000085.1, read on the forward strand.
GGACGAAGGTGAGCGTGCGAGTCCCGAAGTACCGCCCGGGTGTGCGGGCGTCCTGACGGCTCGGTCGGGCGTGACGGCCGGGGGTGGGCGTCGTTGACCGCCCGTCCGCATCCGCGCCGCGGATGGCCCCTCAGCGGACCGGTGCCTGCGCCGCCCCGCGGGACGGGTCCGGCGCTGCGGTGACGTGCGGTGCCCCCAGCGACACCGTGGCGTCGTCGCAATACACGTTCACGCGATCCCTGCCCCCGCCCTTGGCGCCGTACAGCGCTCGGTCGGCGAGCTCGACGGTCTGCTCCGGGGTGCGTCCCTCGACGTGGACGGCGACGCCCGCGCTGAACGTCGTCACCGGGCCCGTGGCGCACCACCCTCGGCGCAGCCGTTCGGCGGCGGCCCATGCCTGCGCGCCCTCGCAGCCGCGCAGCAGGACCAGGAACTCCTCGCCGCCGTAACGAGCCGCGCAGTCCGTCGGACGGAGCGCTCCGGACAGGTACGCCCCCAACTGGCGCAGGACCTCGTCCCCCGCCGCGTGCCCGAAGGTGTCGTTGACGCCCTTGAAGTGGTCGAGGTCGACGAGCACGACGGCGTCCCCGGGTCCGACGGAGGCCACGAACCGGCTGGCGTCGCGGCGGTTGCCGACGCCGGTGAGCGCGTCGGTGTTGGCGTCGCGGCGGAGCTGCTCCACCTGCTGCAGGCGGGCGATCGCCGAGCCGAACTGCATGCCGAGCAGACGCGCCACGTTGCTCGAGAACTCGTCGCGACTGTTGGTCGCCTTGGCGACGAGGACTGCCGCGTACGGACCGGGCGGGCGGAGCGGGACGACGAGCGCATTCTGTGGTGCGGTGGTCCCGCCGCACAGGAGTACCCCGACGTCGTCCGCGGACAACTGCGGCGCCGCACCCGCCGTACCCCGCAGGACATCGTCACCGCTGCGGATCGCGACGAGGACGCCGTCGCTGTCGAGGACGGCCGCAGCGGAGGACGCCGCGACCCGGGGAGCGTCGAGAAGCGCGCTCTCGTGCAGCTCGAAGGTCGCGTCGGCCAGCCGCTCGAGTGAGCGGATCCGAGCGGCGTCCCGGTCCTGGGCCGAGTCCAGGCGGTCGAGCACCCAGGCGATGACCTCGCCGAGCAGGACGGCGATCGGCAGGAAGACCAGCGCCGTGATGCGCGCCGCGTCGGGGTCCGGCGCGAGGCGTGCGGCGTAGAGGTATCCGCATGCGGCCAGCGGGAGCACGCGCAGCGGCCACCATCGCCCGTGCATCATCCCGAGCCAGACGAAGATCAGCATATAGATGACCGGCAGAAGCCGTTGACCCGTCCCGGCGGAGGCGAAGCGGTGCATGTAGTCGCCGAATGTCAAAGAGACGAGCCCCACCGCGGGGATGACGAGCGTGGTACGTGGGTGCCAGCGCTCCCACGGCAGCAGCAGGATGACGACCCCGACGATGGCGACGAGCGCCCCGCGCAGGTGGGCGACCAGGATCGTCGAGCCCGGTGTGGGCACGATGGTCGTCATGACCATGCTGGTCACGCTGCCCACGACGAACGCGATCCCCGCGGACACGTAGGCGGCGCGCACCCTTCTCCTCATGGCGACTTCCTCGGCTGAGGACCCCTACCCGGACGATCCTCCGGACGGGTGCCGTCACTCGGAGCAACGGACGCCGGGGGACCTTCCGCGCCGTCCCGGCGCGCACCGGCGAGGCAGAGGGCTGCGAGGACGACGAGAGCGATGCGCGCCCGCGGGTCGGACAACGTCCCGGTGAGGTAGCCGACGCGCGGCACGTGTGCGGTGAGGAGCTGAACTGACCCTCGGGCGGCGACGTCCCACTCCTCCACGCCGGTGTTGGCGTCGCGGCGCGTGACGACGTGCCGCCGGCTGCCGCGATCCTCGACCGAGACGACGCGGTGCGTGACAAGCATCCCGCCGCGGCTGCTGTCGGCAAAGGTGACGATCCGGCCGGGCGCGAGCTCCGTCGCCGGTACCGACCGGGTGAGGACAAGGTCCCCGGTCGCGATAGCGGGTTCCATGCTGCCGCTGCGCACCGCCAGGACGCGGTACGGCGTGACGCCGGCGCGCAGGGCCACCAGCGCGACGGCCACCAGCGCCGCCGTACCGGTGGCCACGCTGCGGATGGACAGGCATCGGCGACCAGGTCCGCACTCGGTGCGCCCGCGGGTGAGGGAGGTCGGAATCACGTGTTCCGTGCCTCGCACGTGAAGACCGGCGTCGCCGTCTTCGCTTCTGCCGCTCCGTCGGCGCGCAGCGTGACCGTGATGCGGTAGGCGTGGGTCTCGCCGTTGGTCCACGTCTCCGTCGCGGTCGGCGCGTCGACGAGCCCCGAGGACCAGCTCGACCGCGTGGCGACGAAGTCGGCGAGCGTCCCGCGGAAGACGACTCCCGGGGCCGGGTCGCCGTATGACGCGGTGTCGGCCTGGAACCCGCTGCACGACGGGAACGTCCCGCTCGTCATCACCCCCCGGGTAATTTCCACGTCGAGGTAGGGCGCGAGGCCGGTGCCACCGGACGAGCCGTAGAGCCGCACGGTCGAGGGCAGCGACCCGCTGTAGATGACCCGGACGCACCCGGAGCTGGAGTCCCCGCCGCGGGCCCCGCTGAGGGTCAGCAGCGGCACGCTGGCGGCCTCGTCGTCGGCGAGGACCACGGTGCCGGCCTGGTAGGAGTCCGCCACGTTGTTCGTGGCGGCGCTGAAGCTCGCCCACGTGCTGCCGGTGGAGCACGCCGCGAGCAACCCGAGGACGAGCCCGGCAACACGCCAGACCCCGACGGCGACCGGTGTGCCGCTCGGGGTCGGGTGCTCCACACCGGTCCGCGGTAAGGGTCACGGGCACACCGGGGAGGACAGGACGTAGGACTTGCCCGGCGCTGTGGGGTTCCAGTTCGCGTCGATGTTGGGGGCGGCCATCAGCAGGGTCGCGACGCCCGTCGGAATTGGTGTCGCCGCCGGCGGCGACCGTCACCCCGAGCGTGCCGCTGGCCACCGCCCCGCGGATGACGTACCCGCGCGTCCCGAGAGAGGCAAGGTTCACCCGCTGCGGGGAGGTCCGCTGGCCGAAGACACGTAGGCGGCACCCGCCTTGCTGCGACCCGCGACGCTCACACCGGGGGCTCCGACCAGCGCGTCGGGCACGCCGTCCCCGTTGACGTCGCCGATGCCGGCGACCCCACGACCGGCCTCGTCGGCGGCGACGGCGCCGGCGATCTCGTACCCGGCGCTGCCGAGGTTCCTGAGGTCCACCGCCGTACTGTCCGGTTTGCCGTAGACCAGATACGCACTGCCGGCGTTGCTCCGGGTGGAGGGGTCGGCCAGGAAGGAGCCGACCAGGACGTCGGCCTTTGCCGTCGCCGTTGACGTCTCCGGCGCCGGCCACGGCCGCCCCGGCCCTGTCGGACGCACCCGCGCCGCCGACCTGGAACCCGGCCGTACCGAGGGAGGACGCCTTGATCCTCGCGCCCGCGGACTGGGCGAAGATGACGTAGGCGGCGCCTGAGTCGGCCCGCCCGGCGTAGTCGTGCACGTCCGCTCCGACGATCATGTCGAGACGACCGTCGCCGTTGACGTCCCCGGCGTTGGCGAGATTCCACCCGAGCGCGTCGCCGCCCGCCGCCCCGAAGACGGCGTACTCGGGTGGGTAGTCCGCGGTGCCCGTGCCCGCTTGGGAGGTGTCCCTGACTGCCGAGGTGACCTCGGAACTCATGACGACCGCGATGCCGGAGCTGGCCGTCGAGTTGGTCGTCCCGTAGCCGTAGCCGCCGATCAGCAGGTCCGGCTTTGCGTCGCCGAGGACGTCCCCCGCGCCGGCGACAGCGGACCCCCAGAAGTTGCTCTTGACGGAGCCGACGATGCGATATCCCCCACCGGCCTGGTTGTTGAGGTCGTTGAGATCGATCACGGTGTTCGTCGCCTTGCCCCAGACGACGTAGGCGGACCCCGCGTCGGTCCGTGTTCCGTAGTCGGACCCCGGCGCACCGACAGCGAGGTCGGCCTTGCCGTCGCCGTTGACGTCACCAACACCGGCGACGGACGCGCCCGCGCCGTCGGAGCTGACCGCCGCCCACGATGCGGTAGCCGTGGCCGTTATCGGCCCACGTCGTCCCCGTCAGATCGATGGTCGTCATCGCCGTACGACCAAAGATCACATAGGCCACGCCGTTGTTCGTGCGGCTCAGGAAGTCGTCGAACTCGCGACCGAGGATCACGTCATCGACGCCGTCCCCGTTGACGTCACCGGCCGGGGCGATCGACTTGGAGTACATCCCGCCGCCGCTGGGCCCGTCGATGCGGATGTTGTACTCGCTGGCGAGGTCCCGGTCGACCATCGCCGTCCCGGACGAGGTGCCGACGTTCCCGGCGTTGTCCGTCGCCGAGACCGTGTAGCCGTAGGAGCAGCGCGGCAACGCCGAGGCAGCGGTCAGCGCGCCGGTCCGGTGCGTGTACGACGAACCGCCGAAGGAGTACGTCCCGGCCGGCATCGACGCAGCGGTCTGGGCTGAGGTGAGGGCGCTCGCGTCGGCCTTCACGCTGGTGCCGACGAGGCGGACTTGAGCGGCCAGCCGGGTGCGACCTCATCCCTCGCCGTGACCCGGCCTGCGGCGGCCGCCACGCTCAGTAGGCGTCCGCGGCCAGCGCCACGGCCACCACGATCCCGGCGACCGCGACGAGCGCGCGCAACGGCGTCTCGGGGACGCGCCGCACGAGCGCCGGACCGACCGCGCCGCCGAGCAGGAAACCAGCCCCGAGTGGTACGGCCGCTACCCAGACGACCGGGCCGAAGAGCATGAACCCGAGCGCCGCCGTCGCGTTGGCCATGCCGGACACGGCGTTCTTCACCGCGTTCGTCCGGGCCAGGCTCTCGCCGAGCATCGGGCCGAGTACGGCGAGCAGGATCACCCCGCCTGCCGCGCCGAAGTACCCGACGTACACCGTGGCCGCCACGAAGGCGACGAACAGCAGCCGGCTGCTCTCGTGGGACGCCCCGTCCACGCGCCGCCGGACCTGCGGCTGGGCGAGCAGCAGGAGGGACGCGCCACCGACCAGCCACGGGGCAACGCGCCCGAACGCGTCGGGCGGGGTCAGGAGCAGCAGCGCGGCCCCGGCCGCCCCGCCCGCGGCGGCCGCGGGACCCAGT
>JALYMU010000086.1 GCA_030773595.1 Actinomycetota bacterium
ACCGCTTCCACCGACCCCCCGTGCCGCCCCGACTGCCGACCGCCGCCTGGATCAACCAACCCAGCAGCGAGGCCCTCATCCAGAACAACTAACGCGATCTTGTCTCAGACGGCTTGACACCTTCCGCCGCACTCGAGCCGCAACACACGCGTTCCGAGCTTCACGGGCACCCCCGATCACCGCGGAACGTTCGACCCACCCCGTACGAGCATCCGGTCGCGCACTGTAATGGGATTCCCCTACGTAGTGACAGTGAACTCTGACCCGGGGGTGCCTGTCGGCGACCCCGCGTGTGCGTGGCGGGATGCGCAGCGCCGGAGACGACTTCGGACGGCTCGCCGGCTCTAGCTCCGAGCGGGCTGTGCGGTGCACGGATGTTCGGTGCTACGTCAGTCACCGGGTGGACGACGCGGCGGTGGCGGCGCGACTCGGCCTGACGACCGTCGCACAGTCGCTGCGCGAGCAGGGTGCAGTCTGCGCGCGCGCCGCGCTCGGGCAGAGACCGGACTCCTACGCCGCATCCTGGTCGATCGTCCGCAGAGCGAGCACCCGCCTATGACCGGCCGGGAGCGACCTAGCGCTGGGATTGCCCACCTACCGGGTGGCGGCCGCCGCGACTGCCCGCCTACTGGCTGCCCAGAAGCCCTTGGGCGTCGAGCCCGCCGGCCGCGACCTGGACTGCGATCTGGCGCAGCTCGATGTTGGTGTCTTGGGACAGCTGGAGGAGGACGGCGAACGCGGCGTCGGCGTCGAGGTTGTAGCGGTCCATCAGCCGGCCCTGGACCTGCCCGATCACCTGGCGGACCAGCAGGGCCTCGCGCAGCTCAGCGATCTCCTTCGCGGCACCCTCCGCTTCCTCTGCTGCTTCCGCTGCCGCAGCGGCGGCGGCGTCGCGGTCTCGGGCGGCGTGGGCGCGGTCCGCGGCAGCGCGGTCCCGGGCTTGGCCGCTGCTGGCGCGGTCGTAGCGGGCCTCGCCCCGGTCACCCACTGCCTCGTCCCGGTCTCGCGCGGCGTGGAACCGGTCGGCCTGTCCGGGCCCGCCGCGGAAGTAGCGTTCGCGGGTTTCAGCGTGGTCCTCCCGCGATCCGGCGGCGGTGTCGCGGCCGGTGGCGGCGGTGTCGAAGGCCTGGGCGAGGTCGTCCCACCGCGCGGCCAGCCCGTCACGTTCGGCGGCGAACGCCGCGGCGGCGTGCGGGTTCCCCGCGGTGTCGGCGGCGGCTGCCGCGGCGGCGTCCAGGTCGGCCTGAGCAGCTTCTAGCTGCGCTCGCCACCTCGACAGGTGCTCTCGTGCGGTCACAGGCGCAACCTAGCCCTGTCGGCGCGGTCGTGAGTGACCCCGCTGACGCTGCAGGTGGGCGGGCATCCCGTTCGGGGACCGTCCCGTAAGTCCTGTCCGGTGACGTTCCGGGACAGGGCCGTCCTGTGTGACCTTCAGCGGTAAGTGGCGCGGTTCCTCCAGCGCTACCTGTCACGTGCACCGTCCGCAGCGAGGCAGTCGATCCTGTCCGATAGCCGAAAGCCGATAGCCAATAGCCGATCGGCTATCGGGCCGGTCTGCTCCCACGCGAGGGGACATCTGGTGCAGGCGAGCGCGGCAGGAGGTAGTAGACGGTGTCCTCCCAGTCCGGTTCGGCAACGTCCGGTCTGAAGCCGGCAGCGGCAGCGCAGCGTTGGCTTGCCTGGTTGTCAGCGTCGACGCCAGCAGCGAACACGCGTACGTCGGTGACGTCGGGGTGCGGCGCGCAGAACGGCTCGCCCGAGGCCAGAGCCTGACGCGCAGCAGGTGACTCGACATCCGCTCAGCGTGGCAACGGCTCCCCCGGCTCCGTCCCAAAGGCCAACGTACGGCGCGAGGGGCTCGAGGGTGAGGCGCGCCGTAGCGGAATCGTCATCCGAGGACGCGGGCGGCAATCGTGCGGGCGCAGTCCAGACGACTCGGCGTGGCTGGTGTCGACCTCCAGGTCGTAGACACCGTCCCGGTGCACCATCTCGGCCTGGGAGGCCGCCATCCCGGTCCCTCGGTCACCCGGTGCCATCTCCCGGCCCGCGGCCGTCACGGGGTCGCAGCGCACCCCGACCCAGAGCACCTCCAGTGCCGCGAGGTGCGCGCGGGTGCGCTCCTGCGACGCGGCGCCTCTGAGGAACGTCAAGCGCCAGGTTT
>JALYMU010000087.1 GCA_030773595.1 Actinomycetota bacterium
CGGTCAGCCCCCACACGCCACCGCTCACGCCGGCGTCGACGAAGCCGATCCCGGCCGGCTCCAGGTCGGCGGAGTGGCGCTGGTCGTCGGTGTAGCGCGAGTTGCCGCCGTCGACGACGACGTCGCCGGGCTCGAGCAGGCCCTTGAGCGCGTCAACCGTGTCGTACGTCGGCTTGCCCGCCGGCACCATCACCCAGACGACGCGCGGCGTCGGGAGCTTCTTCACGAGCTCCGCGAGGGAGGAGACGTCACGCGCGCTGTCCTCGGACCGGTCGTAGCCGACGACCGTGTGGCCGCCACGACGCAGTCGCTCAGCCATGTTGCCGCCCATGCGGCCGAGTCCGATCATCCCCAGCGTGCCCATGGCGCTCTCCAGTCGGTCGTACGGCGGGTCAGGTCCGTGCAGCGAGCGTCAGCCCGAGAGCCGCACCGGCATGAGCAGGTAGCGGTAGTCGGCCGGGACGCCGGGTACCGGCGCCTCGGTGCGCTTGCCGGTCAGCACCGCAGGCCGGGTCGGGCCGGTGAACGACAGGGTCGTCGTGTCGGAGTCGACCGCCGACAGCCCGTCGAGCAGGTAGGCCGGGTTGAAGGCGATCTGGAACGGGCCGCCCGAGGCCTCGCCCTCCCACCCGCACTCGAGCTGCTCGGAGGCCTGGGCGTCGTCCGCACCCCCCGCCTCGAGCACCACGCCGTCGGTCGAGAAGGACAGCCGCACGGGCGCGTTGCGCGCGGCCACCAGCGACACGCGCTTGACCGCCTCGACGAACGGCGTGGTCTGCACCTCCGCGACGGCGTTGCTCTCGCTCGGGAGCAGTGAGCGGTACTTCGGGAACTCTCCCTCGAGCAGCCGCGACGTCGTACGGCGTCCGCTGCCCTCGAAGCCGATCATGCCCTCGCCGGAGCCGGCCGCGGACAGCGCGAGCACGACCTCCGGCCCTGCGGTCAGCGCCTTGGCGGTGTCGGCGAGCGTGCGCGCCGGGACGAGCGCGGCCACCGACAGGTCGGGCGTCGTCGGGCGCCACGGCAGGGTGCGGACGGCCAGGCGGTAGCGGTCGGTCGCGGCGAGCGTGAGGTTCTCGCCCTCGATCTCGATGCGCACACCGGTCAGCACGGGCAGCGTGTCGTCGCGTCCGGCGGCCAGCGCCACCTGGGCGACGGCGGCGCCGAAGACGTCGCTCTCGAGCGAGCCGGCGGTCACCGGCATGGCCGGGAGCTCCGGGTAGTCCTCGACGGGAAGCGTCGGCAGCGTGAACCGCGCCGCGCCGCAGGTGAGCACGACGCGGGTGCCCTCCAGTCGCAGGTCCACCGGCAGCGCCGGCAGGGAGCGGACGATGTCGGCGAGCAGCCGGCCCGGCACCAGCACGCGGCCGGTCTCGGCGGCGGTGGCGTCGACGCGGACGCGCGAGCTGACCTCGTAGTCGAAGCCCGAGATCTCCAGGCCCTCGTCGGACACCTCGAGCAGCAGGCCGAGCAGCACCTGCATCGGCGGGCGCGCCGGCAGGGACCGGGCGGTCCAGCCCACAGCGTCGGACAGCGCGTCGCGCTCGACCCTCAGCTCCATGTCGCCCCCACTGCCTGAGTGCTGCCCACAACGGCCGCGCGGTCCATGAGGTGTGCGCCTTCCTGACGGTGCCGCGGCCCATGCATGAGGAGGAACGGGGCCCGGGCTGAGAGCGGACCAGGGTGCCAGACCCTGGAGTTCCACAGGTCGGAGCGTTCCGAGAACCGAAGGATGTTCTTCGAGGAGAAACTGCTCGTCGGAGTGGTAGGGGTGTGCAGCGCTGTGGACGACGCGGGTCGTCGCAGGTCAGCGAGGGTCCGGGGCTGTGGGGCAGCTGGGGACCCGAGACCCCGTCGTCCGGGGACGGATGTGCACGGACGACGGCCGGTTTCCTGCGGTCCACGATCGGTGCGGCGGCCGTCCCCAGTTGTCCACAGCGTCGTCCCCACGCTGTGCAGACAGAGATCCGAACCTCTTCCAGCCGGCGAGTTCGGGGTCCGCGAGCTCACGGCTGGCGCGAGCGGGTCTTGATGCGGTTGGTCAGCTCGGCGACCTGGTTGAACGTGGCCCGTCGCTCGCCCATCTGACCGCGGATCTTGCGGTCGGCGTGGATGACCGTGGTGTGGTCGCGGCCGCCGAACATCGCGCCGATCTTCGGCAGGGACAGGTCGGTGAGCTCCCGGCACAGGTACATGGCGATCTGGCGGGCGTTGACGTAGACGCGCGAGCGCGACGACCCGCAGAGGTCCTCCATCGTCACGCCGAAGTACTCCGCGGTGGCGGCCATGATGGCGGCGCCGGTGATGTCGGGCCCGCCCTCCTCGGGGATGAGGTCCTTCAGGACCGCCTCGGCGAGCGCCAGGTCGACCAGCTGGCGGTTGAGGGAGGCGAACGCCGTCACGCGGATGAGCGCGCCCTCGAGCTCGCGGATGTTGCGCGAGATCTTGGAGGCGATGAACTCGAGCACGTCCGGCGGCGCCGCGAGCCGGTCCTGCGCCGCCTTCTTGCGCAGGATGGCGATGCGCGTCTCGAGGTCCGGCGGCTGGATGTCGGTGATGAGGCCCCACTCGAACCGCGTCCGCAGCCGGTCCTCGAGGGTGGTCAGCTGCTTGGGCGGGCGGTCGGAGCTGATGACGATCTGCTTGCTGGCGTTGTGGAGCGTGTTGAAGGTGTGGAAGAACTCCTCCTGCGTCCCCTCCTTGTGCTCGAGGAACTGGATGTCGTCGACGAGCAGGATGTCGACGTCACGGTAGCGGCGCTGGAACGCGGAGGCCTTGTCGTCGCGGATGGAGTTGATGAAGTCGTTGGTGAACTCCTCGGAGCTCACGTAGCGCACCCGCACGCCGCCGTAGAGGTTCTGCGCGTAGTGGCCGATGGCGTGGAGCAGGTGCGTCTTGCCCAGGCCCGAGTCGCCGTAGATGAACAGCGGGTTGTAGGCCTTCGCCGGCGCCTCGGCGACGGCCACCGCCGCTGCGTGGGCGAAGCGGTTGCTCGAGCCGATGACGAACGTCTCGAAGATGTAGCGGGGGTTGAGCCGCGTCGGCTCGGCCTCGCCGGTGGCGCCAGGATCGCGCCCCGTCCCCGGACGGAAGGGGTAGGGATGTCCTTCACCGGGACGGCGTCCGTCGAAGGAGTCACCGCGGTCGAACCGGTCGGCGCCGGCGAGCCGGTCCACGGTCCACGCGTCCGACGTCCGCGGATCGGTGTGGGTGTCGCTGTGGGTGTCGCTGTGGGTGTCGCTGTGGATGTCGGTGTCGGTCCGGCCGTCCGCGGCGGGCCCCGCACCGTCCTCATGGTGGGTGGCGAAGGGCCCCGAGCCGATATCGGCGGCTGCGCCCGCCGCGTCCTCGAGCGAGGCGTCGACCGTGACCGCGATGCGCACCTCGCGGCCGAGCTCGCGCGAGAGCGCCGAGGTGATCAACGCACGCAGGTCCGTCTCGAGCTTGTTCTTGACGAAGTCGTTGGGCGCCGCGAGCAACGCCGTGTCGTCGAGGAGACCCATCGGCCGCGTGAGTCGGACGAACGCGCGTTGCGGTGGGGCGACGGAGTCGTCGGACAGGCCGGCGAGCGTGCGCCGCCAGACCGCGGCGAGGTCCTTGCCGTCCTCCGCCATGCGCTCTCGTCCTCCCCTCAGCGTCGCCCCGACATCGCCTAGGTGCTCCGCGCGGGGCTGCGTCGAGCGGTCTTCCACACCACGGTCCACAGCCTGTGGACGCACCGGTGCGAGGACCCTACGACGACGCCGGAGGACGATTCGCAGCGGGCGACCCACTGGCACCGAGCTATGAGATGACGCCGAGGACGGCGACGGGACAGGCTGGCGGAGATGGTGTCCCCGGGACGCTACAGACGGATGTTGCGCGCATCAAGCGGCTGTCCCCAGGAGTCCAGAGCGACCTTCTCGGTACGGCGTGTCGCCTCCCCCGCGTGTCGAGCCGGGGGGAGGGTGGCGGGTTGGCCCGGCGTCTGCGGTTTGACCCGTCCCCGTCGCGCCCCGTACCGTTGTGCGGTCGCGGTGCGTGCGACCACTCGGCCGTGTCCGCACACGGAAGGCGTCGGTCTCGAGCACCCGTCGCCGTACGGGAACCTTCCCGCGCGGACCGCGGTCGTGCTCGCACGACGCAGCGCCTCTGAAGCACGTCGAGCCGACATCAACGATCCGGGTCGCGACCGGACCCGCGGGTCCGATGACCCTTGTACGTACGGGAGTCTCCCAGTGAGCAAACGCACGTTCCAGCCGAACAACCGCCGCCGCGCGAAGACCCACGGCTTCCGCCTGCGGATGCGGACGCGCGCCGGACGGGCAATCCTCGCTGCGCGCCGTGCCAAGGGCCGTATCAACCTCTCGGCCTGACGGTCGATCCGGTGCTGCCGGCTGCAGCAAGGTTGCGGCGGCGCCAGGACTTCGCGTCGGCGGTACGGCGCGGGCCGGACACGGCGCGCGCGGCGACTCCCATGCTCGTGGTGCACGTCGCCCGTGGGGACGACCTCGGCGCGCCCGCGCGGGCGGGCTTCGTCGTCTCTCGAGCCGTGGGACCGGCGGTCGTCCGCAACCAGGTGAAGCGCCGGCTGCGCCATCTGATGCGCGAGCGACTCGCGAGCGTCCCGGCCGGGTGGTCAGTCGTGGTGCGTGCGCTGCCGTCGGCGGCCGCAGCATCCCGGGACCACCTCGCCGCCGCGCTCGACCAGAGTCTGCGCCGCGGATGCGCCACGCTCCAGCGCGACGGCCGCCGCGTCGCGCACGCACCCTCGCTCGGTCAGCAGCCGCGAACGCAGGCCGAGGCCATGCCGTGAGATACCTGCTGATCGGGCTGGTTCGTGCCTACCAGCTGTTCGTGTCGCCGCTGTTGGGCCCCCGGTGTCGCTTCTATCCTTCGTGCTCGAGGTACGCGATCGGTGCGCTCGCGACTCACGGGGCTTCCCGCGGAAGCTGGCTGACGTTGCGGAGGCTGCTGCGCTGTCACCCGTGGAACCCGGGCGGCGTCGACCTCGTTCCACCCGCGCAGCCGACGATGTCGTCCCGTCGTCGTCCGACGTCCCAGGGAGTCTGAACCGTGTCCGATGTGCTGAACGCCATCCTCGGGCCGATCGAGCACGTCGTCGCATGGATCCTGACGGCGTTCTACACGGTGCTCTCCCCGGTTTTCGGCAAGACGAGCGGGGCGACGTGGGGGTTGTCCATCGTTGGGCTCGTCGTCGTGATGCGAGTGCTGCTGATCCCGCTGTTCGTCAAGCAGATCCGGGCTCAGCGCGGCCTGCAGCTCCTCCAGCCGGAGATCAAGAAGATCCAGGCGCAGTACAAGGATGACCGCGAGCGGCAGAGCCAGGAGCTGATGAAGCTCTATCGCGAGACCGGCACGAACCCGCTTGCGAGCTGCATGCCGCTCCTCCTGCAGGCCCCGATCTTCTTCGCCCTCTTCCGCGTGCTGAACGGCATCGGGGGCAGCGGTGGAGTGTCGAAGGCGCAGAACGCTCTCGACGCGACCCTGGCGGGCTACGCCGCCGACGCGCACATCTTCGGCGCCCGCATCCCCGAGACCTTCATGAACGCCCAGGGGGCTGCCGCCAAGGTCGTCTCGCTGGTCATGATCGTGCTCATGTCGGCATCGACGTTCTTCACCCAGAAGCAGCTGATGTCCAAGAACATGCCGGCCTCAGCCATGGAGGGCTCGTTCGCCCAGCAGCAGAAGATCATGCTGTACCTCTTTCCGGTCATCTTCGCCGTCACCGGCGTCAACTTCCCGATCGGGGTGTTGCTCTACTGGCTGACCACCAACGTGTGGTCGATGGGACAGCAGTTCTACGTGATCCAGCGGATGCCGGCTCCGGGGTCCATCGCTGCGGAGAACCTCGAGCGCAAGCGTGCGGAGAAGGCTCGCCGGAGCGGCACGGTGCCGGCCGCCCCGGTCGACGCCACGACGGGGCCGGCGACGCCGGCGGCACCGGCACGCCCGGCCGGTCAGCGACAGCAGCCCAAGCGGATGCCGAAGGGAAAGCGGCGTCCTCCGCAGGCGAGCAGGCCCGCCGACGGGATCGGTGACGGGTCGACGCCAGCGCCGTGACTACGTCCGTCGCGCATGGTGCCCGGTCGACGCGCTGCCGGTCAGCCGGACACCGTTCGACCGCCGCGTCCGGACGATGACGGCGAGACCGGCACCCAGGGTGACCACAACGCGAGCACCACGACAGGGGAGATCGATCTTCGTGACCGAGGACACCGAGGCGAACGCCGACACAGCGTCTGAGGCGGTACCAGCCGCGGACGGGAAGGCCGACGTGGCCCATCTTGTCCGCGAGGGAGATGTCGCGGCGGACTATCTCGTCGCGCTGCTCGACATCGCCGACCTCGATGGTGACGTCGACATGGATGTCGAGGGGTCACGAGCCACCGTCTCGATCGTGGAAGGCAGCCTCTCTCACCTCGTCGGATCGGATGGGAGCGTCCTCGAGGCGCTACAGGAGCTCACGCGGCTCGCGGTGCAGAACCAGACCGGGGAGCGCAGTCGGCTGATGCTCGACATCGCCGGCTACCGGGCCCGTCGCCGCGACGAGCTCAGCGCCCTCGGGCGGCGGGCGGCGGAGGACGCGAAGAGCTCCGGTGAGGCCGTTCGCCTCGAGCCCATGAGCGCGTTCGAGCGCAAGATTGTGCACGACGCTGTGGCCGCGGCCGGCTGCGTAAGTGACAGTGAGGGTCAGGAGCCGTCTCGCCGCGTGGTCGTGCGCCCCGCCTGAGAGCCGGTCCGCGCGGGTGCGAGGCCCTGTCGACCGGTTACGCCGCGTCACGGGAGGGCGCTCGAGGCTCGAGAGCGCGGCCCGGGGGGCGTGGGTCGCCTGTCCCCGGCCGCGCAACGGACGACACAGCGGCGCCTCGTTCACTGCGCCGCCTGAGGCTCCGCGCGTTTCACGTGAAACACGCTGACCCACGGCAGGGCGGCGAGGGGCCGATCGCCGTGCTCGAGCGAGGCGCGCACGTCCCCACCCGCCGGCCATGATCCGGAAGGGTTGTACGCCGCAGCCCTCCGGAATCCGTCACGCTCACGGGAGCCCGGTCCCGGAGGGGCCGAGCGGACGGCTCGTCGTCCGAGGGACCGCGCCACCCCGGCACCGGCCATGGCCGCCAACCTTCGCCGACGGCGCTGTGGCTCGAGCGGAGCAGGGCGCCTCGTCTCGGCGTGCCTCCCCTGGATGGCGCTGGAGTATTGGGAGCATGGCGTGGTGACTGAGGCTGCGGAACCGGAGGCTCCGGACCCCGGCGTGGTCCGTCGCGTCTTCGGCGACAGCAGCGACCTCGCGCTCGACTACGCGCGACTGCTGGCGACCGAGGGTGTGACGCGTGGGCTCCTGGGGCCACGCGAGGTGACCCGCCTCTGGAGTCGGCACATCTTCAACTGCGCCGCCCTCGCCCCTCTCGTACCGTCGGGCGCGGCCGTCTACGACGTCGGCTCGGGCGCCGGATTGCCCGGGCTCGTCCTCGCCATCGCGCGACCCGACGTCACCGTGACCCTCGTCGAGCCACTGCTACGCCGCACCGTCTTCCTCGAGGAAGCTGTGTCGGCCCTGCCCGTATTGAACGCGACCGTGCTCCGGACCCGGGCCGAACAGCTGCACGGGTCCCGCGCGGCTGACGTCGTGACGGCGCGAGCCGTGGCGGGTCTGGACCGCCTCGCGTCCTGGTGCCTGCCGCTCCTGCGAGAGGGTGGGGAACTACTCGCGCTCAAGGGGGCCCGCGCCACCGAGGAGCTCGAGGACGCGGTCCCCGTCCTGCGCCGGCTCCGGGCGGACAACTGGAGCGTGGAGGAGATTCGGACCGACCCGTCCGCGGATGCCACCTACGTCGTCCGCGTTCGAGCCGGAGCACGGAGCAACACCGCACAACGGAGGACGTCGTGACCGGATACGTGTCGGGCCTGGGGTGGCCGAAGCGATGCCGCGGCGAGGGCGACGGGCGGGGCCTCGGGTGGCCCGACATCGCCGTGGTGCCGGGGCGGCTCGCCGCCGATACGCCTCTCGAGCCGTCCGCGCCACCGTCCAGACCGACCGGAGCGGGCGCGGCGGAGCTGGTGATTACGCCGGCGGACCCGTCCGCGGGCGCCGTACCCTCACTGTCCACCGGTGTTTCCGTGTCCTCACGGAGCCCTGCGCCGGCCCCGGTCGGCTCGTCCATTCCGGCGATGTTGGGGGCCAGCGCCGTCGCGACGCTCGTCCCCGCCCGTGCCGACCTTGACTCTGGCGTGGACGCTTCTGTTTCACGTGAAACGGCGGCCCCGCCCGCTCCACCGGTCGGGACGGGAGACACGCGCGGGGTGGTTTCCGGGGAGGCGGTGCGGGACGATACCCGCTCGGCGGACCGGCCCGGGGCGTCCAGCCCGGCGGACCCGTCACCGTCCGCCGGGGCAGGGACGGACCGCCGACACGCGGTTTATCCCACGGCAGCGCCCAGCTGGCACGACCCGCTGACCCCTCCCTGCGCCGAAGCAGGAACGGACGCCTCGGACCGCAACGTCACCGCGGCAGGCGGCGGGCCCGTGGCTGGGCCGTCGTCGGCCGACGCAGGCATAGCGGAGCCGGCGATCGCGGCGGCGGCGCAAGGGCGTCGCGGCGTGCACCGCGACACGTTGCCGCGCCCGCGCCGTACGAGACTGCTCACGGTGGCGAACCAGAAGGGCGGCGTCGGCAAGACGACCTCCGCCGTGAACCTCGCTGCGGCACTCGCCCTGCACGGCCTCAACGTCCTGGTCATCGACCTCGACCCGCAGGGAAACGCCTCCACCGCGTTGGGCATCGACCACCACAGCGACGTGGCGAGCGTCTATGACGTCCTCATCGACGGCAAGAGCGTCGTGGACGTCGTGAGCCCGGTCGAGGGCATCCCCACGCTGTGGTGCGTGCCGGCGACGATCGACCTCGCCGGTGCCGAGATCGAGCTCGTCTCGCTGGTCGCGCGGGAGTCCCGGCTCAAGCGTGCACTCGATGCGTTCCTCCGTGACCCGTGGCCTGGTCCGGGGAGTCGCCTGGACTACGTGCTCATCGACTGCCCGCCGAGCCTGGGGCTGCTGACCGTCAACGCGCTCGTGGCCGCCGACGAAGTCGCGATTCCGATCCAGTGCGAGTACTACGCACTCGAGGGGCTCGGTCAGCTCCTCCGCAATATCGAGTTGGTGCGCAGTCACCTGAACCCGGATCTGCACGTCTCGACGATCCTGCTGACCATGTACGACGCCCGGACCCGCCTGGCGGCCCAGGTGGCCGACGACGTGCGCACGCACTTCCCGGGAACGGTCCTGCGGACGACGATCCCGCGCTCCGTGCGCATCAGCGAGGCCCCCAGCTACGGCCAGACCGTCATGACCTACGACCCCGGGTCCAGTGGTGCCCTGTCCTACCTGGAGGCCGCCCGGGAGCTGGCCGCGCAGGCGCCTGAGACCTTTCCTGAGGAGAACGCATGAGTGATCGACGTCGTGGCCTCGGGCGAGGGCTCGGTGCCCTCATCCCGACCGGTCCCAGCACGGAGGACCGACGGGCGTGGCCGGCCTCCGCGCCCTCGCCTGTGGACGTGTTCTTTCCCTCGGGTGCGCAGACCGTGGGTGCGACCGGCTCGGAGACAGCCGACGGTCCTCGGCCCGCGACCATGTCAGGGAGCGACGTCGCCGGCCGAGGCGGACCGGACGCCGACACCGCAGCCACCGTCGGCGCCACCGGGCGTGGGCCCGATGCCGACGGCGCGCCCATCGGGGCGTACTTCCGCGAAATCCCCCTCGATGCGGTCGTCCCGAACCCACGCCAGCCCAGGCAGGTCTTCGACGAGGACGCCCTTGCCGAGCTGGTGGCGTCCATCCGTGCGGTCGGGCTGCTCCAACCGGTCGTGGTGCGCCCGGCCGGCGGTCGGTTTGAACTCGTCATGGGTGAGCGGCGTTGGCGCGCCGCCCGTGCAGCAGGGCTCGACGCCGTGCCCGCGATCGTGCGCGAGACCGACGACACCGTCCTGCTGCGTGACGCGCTGTTGGAGAACCTCCATCGCAGCGAGTTGAACCCGCTGGAGGAGGCGGCCGCGTACGACCAGCTGTTGCAGGACTTCGGCTGCACGCACGAGGAGCTCGCGGAGCGCATCGGCCGGTCCCGGCCGCAGATCTCCAACACCCTGCGCCTCCTGCGGCTGCCTGCGCCGGTGCAGCGGCGGGTGGCTGCGGGCGTCCTGTCCGCCGGTCACGCCCGCGCGCTTCTCGGCATCGATGACCCGGGGGCGCAGCAGCGCCTTGCTGCGCGGATCGTCGCCGAAGGGCTGTCCGTGCGCGCCGTCGAGGAGATCGTCGCAGTGGGCGACGCGTCCATCGGGCCCGCCACCCAACGGCAGTCCCGTAGCCGTAGGCCCGTCTCGCCCGGACTCGCGGAGCTTGCCGAGCGCCTGTCCGACCGGTTTGAGACGCGCGTGAAGGTCGACCTCGGCAAGACCAAGGGTCGCATCACGATCGACTTCGCCTCCGTGGACGACCTCGAGCGCATTGTCGCGGCGATGGGCGAGACCCTCCGACGCGCTGACGGCGCCGCCAGCGCCGACGGTCACACCGACCCCGCCCGTACCGAGACGCAGGACCACGCGGACGCATAGCCGCAGAACGTTGCGCGGGCCACGCGCGTACGCCGGATGCGGCGATGACCCGTCGCGGTCCGGAGCCGACCGCGCCAGCGAGGTACTTACGCCAGTCAGCCGCGCGCGAGAGCCGCTGCGACGATCTCGCGGTACAGCACGCCGGCCTCCTCGCCGGCAGCGGAGACCGCCTGCGGAAGCAGGGACGTCTCCGTCATGCCCGGAGCGACGTTGACCTCGAGGAACCAGACCGTTCCAGAGCCGTCCACGACGAGATCACTGCGCGAGAGGTCCCGCAACCCGAGCGCCCGGTGCGCGCTCAGTGCGGCCTCGGCCACCGCCGCAGCACACTGCTCGGACAGCCGGGCGGGGACGAAGAACTCCGTCGTCCCCGCGGTGTAGCGGGCAGCGTAGTCGTAGACACCCGAGTCGGGCACAATCTCGACCGGCGGCAGCGCGGACGGGCCGTCGCCCGCGTCGACCACGGAGACAGCTACTTCCGTGCCGCTGACGAAGCGTTCGACCAGGGCGGTCTCGCCGTAGGCGAACGCGGCCACCATGGCCGAGGGCAGAGCAGTCGCGTCCCGCACCACGCTGGCGCCCAAGGCCGAGCCGCCACGGGCGGGCTTGACCATGAGCGGGAACCCCAGGCGGGCGACGATCGCGTCGAGGACGGCGGCGGCCCCGAGCTCGCGGAAGGTCTCGTGCGGCAGCGCCACGGACTCGGGGGTCGCCACGCCCGCCGCGGCCACCACCGTCTTCGCCGTCGGCTTGTCGTAGGCGATCCGGCACGCCGACGGGCGGGCGCCGACATAGGGAAGTGCCAGCAGCTCGAGGACGGCGCGGACGGCGCCGTCCTCACCGGTCGCGCCGTGCAGCGTGGGAAACACCACGGCGGGTCGCTCAGCCTGGATGGCACCCAGCAGCGAGGCGTCGATGTCGCGCAGCTCGGCCTCGACGCCGACGTCGCGCAGCGCCTCGGCCACCCGGCGGCCCGACCGCAGGGACACGTCCCGCTCGTGGGAGAGCCCGCCCGCAAGCACGAGTACGCGTCCGATGTCGCTCACGGAGTCCTCCGCACGTCTGTCCTCGGAAGGTGCAGGGTCGCTTCAGCTCGCCCGTCGGGCGGAGGAAGCAGTCTCAACGCAGGTCAGGCCCGGGGCTGTCGCCCGAGTCCGACCGGATGGCCGGGCGCGTGGCGGTCGTCGGCCCGAAGGTCGCCCGGAGCTCGAGCTCCTCCTCGACGACCCCGGCGAGACGGCGGACGCCTTCGCGGATCCGCTCGGGAGTCGGGTAGCAGTACGACAGGCGCATGCACCACGCGCCGAACCCATCGGCGTAGAAGGCCGTCCCGGGCACGTAGGCGACCCGGGCCGTCACCGCGCGCGGAAGCATGGCCTTGGCATCGACGCCCGGCGGAAGCGTGACCCACACGTAGAAACCCCCCGCCGGGTGCGTCCACCGCGTTCCGGCCGGCATGAGGTCGGCGAGGGCGCTCAGCATGGCGTCCCGGCGCTCACGGTAGACCTCCCGGAATGCCTTGATCTGCTCCTCCCACGGCTGGGTCGCGAGGTAGGAGGAGACGGCCAGCTGGGAGAACGACGACGGGCACAGCTGTGTCGCCTCGGAGGCCAGCACGAGCTTCTCCCGCACGCCATGGGGTGCCACGGCCCAGCCCACGCGCAAGCCCGGCGCGAACGTCTTCGAGAACGAGCCGAGGTAGATGACGCCCTCGGGGTCCTCGGCGCGCAGGGCCCGCTGCGGCTCTGCGTCGAAGCCGAGCAGGCCGTAGGGGTTGTCCTCGAGGATCGGGACGCCCTCGGACTGGCAGACCTGCAGGACCTCGGCGCGGCGGGACGGCGAGAGCGAGACGCCGGCCGGGTTGTGGAAGTTCGGGATCGTGTAGAGGAACTTGACCCGGCGGCCGGCCTCCCGGCAGGAGCGGATGGCGGCGTGCAGGTCGGTCGGGACGATGCCGTCGTCGTCCATGGCCACGTGGACGACCTGCGCCTGGTAGGACCGGAACGTCCCGAGCGCACCGACGTACGACGGAGCTTCCGCGAGCACCACGTCGCCCGGATCGATCAGGATTCGGGTCACGAGGTCGAGTGCCTGCTGGGAACCCGTGGTGACGACGACGTCGTCCGGGTGTGCCGCGATGCCTTCGAGGGCCATGACGGAGCAGATCTGGTCGCGCAGCGTCGCGTCTCCCTGCCCGGAGCCGTACTGCAACGCGACGCTGCCCCGCTCTTGCACCAGTCGAGCGACCACGTCACCGACGGCGTCCATCGGCAAGGCGCTGAGGTTGGGCATGCCACCGGCCAGCGAGACGACCTCCGGACGCGACGCCACCGCGAACAGAGCCCGGATCTCCGAAGCGGTCATGCCGCGCGTCCGCGCCGAGTAGCGGTCGACGTACGGGTCCAGACGTGAGCCGGGCACCTCGGGGACGGCCACGGGCCCGACCTCCTTCCCTCAGACGGCGCAAGCGCGACGCGTTCCGTGACGAGGGCGGCACGGTTAGGATCGTCTGCGTCGTTCCTACGGGGTCAAGGGAAGTGTCCCATGCGGATGCTGCTGCGGTTCGCCTGCGCGCTGCTGGCGGGCGTCGCGGCCGGCTACGCCGCCGAGCTGGTGCGGCCCCGCCGTCGGCCGCCTACGTCCTACACGCCGCCCTTGCCGCGCTCCGGCGACGCGGTCGTCACGACTCAGGCATCGCAGACGCCCATGGCGGACCGTCCCGGCGCCGCAGCAGTCCCTCAGGAGGCGTGAGTGATGGCGCGGCGGCTGGTCAACATCACGCTGGACAACCTCGACGACCTGCCGCACCGGTGCCGGACCTGCGTGTTCTGGGAGCTCGACCCGGTCAGCCGCCTGCGGACGGAGGACGCCGGCGAGCCGGGACTGGAGAAGGAGGCGTGGCTCTCGGCCACGCTTCTGGACTGGGGATCGTGCGGCAAGGTGGCCTACGTTGACTCGGTCCCTGCGGGGTTCGTCCTCTACGCTCCGCCGGTCTACGTGCCGCGCGCGGTCGCCTTCCCCACCTCGCCGGTGTCGGCGGACGCGGTGTTGCTGATGACTGCGCAGATCGTGCCGGAGTTCCGCGGCGGTGGACTCGGCCGGATGCTTGTGCAGGGCATCGCCAAGGACCTGACGCGCCGCGGCATCAAGGCGATCGAGGCCTTCGGCGACGCCCGCCATCCGGGGGAGGCAGCCGCCGGCCAGTGCCTCGTCCCCTCGGACTACCTGCTGTCCGTGGGGTTCAAGACGGTGCGTCCACATCACCGCTTCCCACGGCTGCGTCTGGAGCTGAAGAACGCGCTGTCCTGGCGGGAGGACGTCGAGGTCGCGATCGAGCGTCTGCTCGGGTCGATGAACCCGGAACCCGTGCTACGGCCGGTATGACCGCGAGGGGACCATGCCTTGGCGTGTGGGGGAGATCCGCGCGTCGCACGACCCCGCGCGAGTGCGCCTCGAGCCGCCTTTCCTCCGCCGGCGTCAGCGTGCCGCAAGCTCGGGCAGGCGCAGGGTCCCTGTCGCGGCGTCCTCGCCGGCAGGAAGGTAGAGCCGCTGGACCGCCGCGACGATCGCCTCCGCCAGGACGTCGCGGAAGGACGGGTCGGCCAGCCGGGCGGCGTCACCGGCGTTGGTGAGGTAGCCGACCTCGATCCGCACGCTCGGCATCCGCGTCAGGCGCAGCAGGTCCCACGTCTTCGCGTGGCTGCGGCAGTCGAGCAGGTCGGTACGAGCGACGATCTCGCGTTGGACGAGGTCGGCGAAACGCTCACCGAGCGAGGACGAGTGCCCGAAGCGGTCGTTGCCGTAGTAGTAGGTCGCCGCACCGCGCGCACCGGGGCTGGCGTTGCCGTCGGCATGCAGCGATATGCACAGGTCCGCCTCGGCGTCGTTGGCGAACGTGGCGCGCTCCACCTCGTCGGTGGTCATGTCGGCGCCCCGGGTGAGGAAGGCGATGACGCCGGTGGCGCTGAGCCGGCCCTCGACGCGGGCGGCGAGATCCTCGACGACCGAGGCCTCGTCCAGCCCGTGTGCGGCGACCCCGCGGTCCTCGCCACCGTGGCCGGGGTCGATCACGACGACTTTGCCCGACAGTGTCGGGCCGCTGCGCTCGAGTGCCTCCGAGGCGCGCAGCGCGTCGGGCCGCCCGCCCACGACCGTGCGCGAGAGCCGGGTGAGCGCCTTCAACGTCGCGGGCCCGCAGGTCCCGTCCGGTGCCAGCCCGACCCCACGCTGAAACTCCCGCAGCGCTGTGGCGGTCCTGGGGCCGAAGATGCCGTCGACGCGACCGCACGCGAATCCCATGTCGGCGAGGCGCCGCTGCAGCGCCGCCACGTCGTCACCGCTCATGAGGTGGCTGACGGCGTAGGACAGGATGCGGTCGCCGAGCCGCCAGCGCGCTTCGTCGAGCACCCGGTAGGTGTGCGGGCCGACGATCCCGTCGACGGTGAGCCCGCGCTGCTGCTGGAACTGACGTACGGCGGTATCGACCGCGTCGTCGAAGACCGCGTCGTCCGCCGCGGCGGCGCTGTGGTGCCGCTCCTCGGCGAGCAGTCCGACCGTGACGAGCCTGTGCCGGATCTCGGCGACGGCGGGACCGGCGTCGCCTCGGCGGTACGACGGCTGGGATCGGGTCATGCGCGGATCCTCCCGGGACGACCGGGCACAGCCCGGGGTGGGGTCGGAGCGGGACCGGAGGAAAGGGGACGAAGACAGGCGCTCGGCGCCGGTGGCACGGCTGACACGGGCCTCACGGGACGGCAGTGGCCTGAGCCTACGGTTCAGGGGTGGACAGGCATCGTAGTTCGGCGGAGGCGAAGCGCGCGGCGCCACGCGGGTCTGCCGGCCCATGTTCCGACGCTCAGGTCGGGACGCCCAGGTCCGAACCTCCCGCATACCAGACCCCCGACGCTGTCGCCTGACGGTTCACGCCCGGCGCCGATCCCTGACGCTCGCCCCGGACGCTCACCCAGGACGGCGCCGCCGGGGAACATCCGGCGGGGCCGCGGTCAGCGCGCCTGGGCCGACGTAGGCCCGCTCGGAGGTCCTCAGAGATAGGCCTCGAGGTCACGCAGGAGCAGCGCCTTCGGCTTCGCGCCCACGATCGTCTTCACGATCTGACCGCCCTGGTAGACGCTCATCGTGGGGATCGACGTGATGCCGTACTTCGCCGCCACCTGCGGGTTCTCGTCGATGTTGAGCTTGACGACGTCGAGCTTGTCGCCGTGCTCACCCGCGATCTCCTCGAGGATCGGCGCGACCTGGCGGCACGGGCCGCACCACTCCGCCCAGAAGTCGACGAGCACGGGCTTGTCGCTGGCGAGCACGTCGCTGGCGAAGCTGGCGTCGGTCACGGTCTTGGTCTTGGCGCCCACGGTTGTCGTGTCCTCTCGTCGGTGAAGGGGTCTAGACGGCCGCGACGACGGGGTCGCCCGTGGCGATCGCGTCGTCGAGTGCGGCCAGGTAGCGCTCGGCGTCGAGCGCGGCGGCACAGCCGCTGCCCGCGGCCGTGATGGCCTGCCGGTAGGTGTGGTCGACCACGTCGCCGCAGGCGAAGACGCCGGTCAGGTTGGTCCGTGTCGTCGGCGGGTCGGTCAGGACGTAGCCGTCCGAGTCGAGCGTCACCTGCCCGGTGAACAGCTCGCTGCGCGGATCGTGCCCGATGGCGACGAACAGGCCCGTGACGTCGACCGTGCGCTCCTCGCCGCTGGTCAGGTCACGCACCCGCAGCCCGGACATCCGGTCGTTCCCGAGGACATCGATGACTTCGGTGTTCCACTCGAAGCGAATCGTGTCGTGCGAGAAGGCCCGCTCCTGCATGATCTTGCTGGCGCGCAGCGTGTCCCGTCGGTGGATCACCGTGACCGACCGCGCAAACCGGGTGAGGAACGTCGCCTCCTCCAATGCGGAGTCGCCGCCGCCCACGACCGCGATGTCCTGGCCCTTGAAGAAGAAGCCGTCGCACGTCGCGCACCACGACACGCCGCGCCCGGATAGCCGCTTCTCGTTGTCCAGGCCCAGCTCGCGGTAGCCCGATCCGGTGGCGATGATGACCGCGCGGGCGGCGTACTCCGTCCCAGCCGAATCCTTCACGACCTTCACCGCGCCGGTGAGGTCGACCTCGGTGACGTCGTCCGTCACCAGCTCCGCGCCGAAGCGCTCGGCCTGTCGGCGCAGGTTGTCCATCAGGTCCGGGCCCTGGATGCCGTCCGGGAAGCCCGGGAAGTTCTCCACGTCCGTGGTGTTCATCAGCGCGCCGCCCGCGGTCACGGAGCCCTCGAAGACCAGCGGTCGCAGGCTGGCTCGGGCTGCGTAGATCGCCGCCGTGTAGCCGGCGGGGCCGGAACCGATGACGATGACGTTGCGGACGTCGCTCACGTGACTTCCCGAATCTCCCGCGGGCCCCGCCCGGCTGGCGGAGGCACACTGCCGCCAACCGATCCTAACGGCCGCGGCATTCCCGGGCGGCGGCCCGGCACGTGCGGCTGCGGCGTGCGCGCGGTGTGGACGCAGCCGCTGTCAACGGTCGGTCGGCCGATGTGCCAGGACGTCGGTGTCGGAGGTGCCGCAGGACCGGCGTACGACCCACACGTCGGCGGTGCCCGAGCCCTGCGAGGGCTCCAGCAGTAGGACGGCCGCCGGTCGCCCGCGGAAGCGGGCGAAGTCCACGCCGATCACGCGAGCCCCGGGGCGAAGCGCGTCGGCGCACCGGCGCAGCGTGCGCGACGACGCGAGCGGCTCGTCCCGCAGTGCGCGGTACTGCCGGTCCGTCACCTCGCCAGTCCGCGCAGGCGTCGGCCCGGCGGCCCCTTGACGCGCGGGCACCGACCTGCCCGGCAGCACGGTCGGCAGCTCCGTCACGTCCCGGTAGTCCCGTCCGCTCGCGGTGAGAGCGGGCTTGCGGCGGGCCAGTGCCTCCCGCTCGCCGTCGGAGGTGTCCCCGCCGCCGCCCGCGGAGCCGCAGTTGTCGCACTCGGGCGCCGCCATGCCACCAGCCGCGGATTTCGCAGCGTCGCCCGGCCCGCCACCACTCGCCTGTACGCCGACCACGCCGAGCGCCGCGACCACCGCCGCGGAGGCGGCGACCTGGAGCCCGACCCGCGTCCGGCGTGTCCGGCGGCGCCGCGCCTCTTCCAGTGACACCGTCCGGGCACCGTCGTCGCCTGACTGCTCAGCCGACGTCGCGCCCGTGCCGGCGGCGTCGGCCGGCACCGGTGCCTCGGCGCCCACGGACGCACCACCGCGGGCCTCGGCCGCCAGCGCGGCGCCCAGGCGGTCGGCGACCGCGGCAGGCATGGCTACGGTCTCGCCCTCGGCCGACAGCACCGACCGCACGCGTTCGAGTGCGGCCACCACCTCGGCGCAGCCGGCACAGGTGTCGACGTGCTCGCGCAGCCGCTGCGCCTGCGCTTCCGCGAGCAGGTCCTCGGTGAGGTCGGCGAGGGCGTCGGGAGAGGGGTGCCGGCGGTGCTGCGGTGTCTCGTCGTACGGCGTCATGGCGTGCGCCTGCCTCCCTCCTGGTCGTGGGCCGCCATGGAGGCGGCCGGTGCCGTTGCGGGAGGTTGGACGCACCCGTCGATGTCCGGGTTCCGCAGCGGCGCGAGCAGCGGAGCCAGCTTGGCCCGCCCCCGGGCGCACCGGCTCTTGACGGTGCCCGGGGCGACCCCGAGCACGGCCGCCGCCGCATCGACCGACCATCCGCCCATGTCGACGAGGACGAGGGCCGCGCGCTGCTCGGCCGGCAGCGTCGCCAACGCCTGCGTCACCATCATCGACGTCTCGGCGGGGGCGATGCGGTCGGCGGCGGGCGGCATGCCCACGTCGTTGTCCGGCAAGGGTACGGCGGGACGCGCCGCGCGCCGCCGCACCCGGTCCAGGCAGGCGTTGACCACCACGCGGTGCAGCCAGGTCGTGACGGCGGCGTCACCGCGGAACCTCGCCGCGCCGCTGGACCCCGGGGCGGTGGCCCGGAAGGCCGACACGAGGGCGTCCTGGACGGCGTCGGCGGCCTCGTCCGGGTCCCCTAGCGTGCGCAGTGCGACCGCCCACAGCCGGTCGCGGTGGCGGCGCACCAGGACGGCGAAGGCATCGGGGTCCCCGGCGGCGTGCCGCTCGAGCAGCGCGGCGTCGTCTGCGTTGCTCCCGCCGGCGTCGCGCCCATCCGTCCCCACCGAGCCACCTCCCTTGCCCGTCCACCTCCAGCTCGTGCCGACGGGACACCACACTAGGGACGACGGGACGGGCGCTGTGCTCCCGCGCCGACGCCCAGGCGCCAACGTCGCGTCAGGTCCGGACGGTGACCTCCCGGATGCCGCCGCGGAATCCGCCGTCGACCTCGGGCAGAGCGGTCATCCACACCAGCAGGTAGCGCGCCCGGTGGCCCGGCCGGGACGGAAGCGTGACCTGCGGACCCGCGCCGTCCACGGTGGCGAGCAGCTTGAAGTCCGCCAGGTCGAGATCCGCCGGCATGCCTTCGGCCCGAGGCCGGAGCGAGGATCCCCGGCGAGGTGTGTAGAGCTCCACGTCGGTTCCCCGGCCGAGCAGCTCCAGCGTCACGGTCCCGACGTCGGTGGACCGGCCCAGATCAAGCACGACCCCGACGCCCTCCTTGAGGCCCGCGGGCCCCAGCTGGTCGAAGTAGGTCTTCGTCTGCCAGGACGTCGCCAGGTCCCCGTCGACCGCTGCGGGCAGCGCGTAGGCGTTCTCCGTGCCATCGCCCTGGGGATCGAAGTCAACGATCGAGACCACGTCCAGCGGGATGCCCGACGGCGTCGCTGTCGCTGAAGCGCTGGCCGACGACGGGCGGGGGGTGCCGGCGGGTGGCCCGGTGGAGCGACCCTGCGCGCTCAGGGCGATCTGCCAGGCCCCGGAGGCGAGCCCGACGGTGAGCACCGTCGTGACGAGCGCCCACGCCCACCGGCCGGTGCGCGTTCGGGTCGCCGGCGCGGCCAGCAGGGCCGGCCGGTCGGAGGCTGGCTCGGCCGGCGGGGGTCCGGCCGGGGAGCCCTCGTCGCCGCTGCCCACGACGGCGGAGCGCTGCAGGGTCGGGCTGGCCCACAGCTGCGCGGCCACCGCGGCCGCGTCGGGAAGGTCGGCGCCGCCGCGGCGGGCGGGTACGGCAAGGCTGCGGCAGGCGATCTCGTCGAGGTCGTGCGGTACGCCGGCGCGCACCTGGTGCGGCGCGCACGGCCGCCCGTCGGCGCGGACCGCCGCCGGCAGCACGGTTCCCTCGGCCGGCCAGCGCGCAGTCAGCCCCGCGTACAGAACGGCCCCGGCGCTCCACGCGTCCTCGGACGCCGGTGTGGCGGGGGGTCCGGCGGAGAGCGGAAGGACGTCGAGACAGACCGGGCCGGTCTCAGGCAGCAGGACGTGCTCCGGGCCGAGACGCCCGAGGGGGACTCCGACGCGGCGGGCTCCGGCCAGTGCCTCGGCGACCTCGGCGGCCACTCGCGCGGCCTCGTGTGCGGGCAGGGGGCCGGCGGCGACGACGTCCGGCAGGCGGGCGGCCGGGCGCCACTCACGGACGAGGAAGCCGGCGCCGTCGTCCTCGTCCGCGTCGAGCACCCGCAGGAAGCGGCGCTCGGGCAAGCGCGCCGCCTCCCGTGCGACGTGTCCCAGCGCCTGCGTGGCGGTCGTGCCCGCGGTGGTGACGTGCACCTCGACCGGTCGCCGCAGGAGTTGGTCCACCGCCCGCCAGACGGTCACGCCGTCGTCGTCGGTCGGGCGGCCTGCGGTCGAGAGGACGCGTTCCTTGAGGAGGTACCGCCCGGCGAGCCGGATGCCCGGCTTTCCGGCCGACGGCGGCACTGGCCCCACGCTGGGAGGCTGTACCCCGTCGGCATCGCGGTAGGGCTCGGCGGAGGTCACGACGCCGTCACGCGCGCGGTCCCGTCCTGGCGGACGGTCGTCCAGCGCCGCAGCGGCGGCACGTGCCGGACGAGGACCGTCGCCGCCTCCCGTCGGGCCTGCAGGTGCACCGTGCCGTCCGGGTCGACGACGAAGGTCTCGGGGTCGATGGCGGTCGTGGTGTCGCGGGTCCGGGCCGAGGTCAGGGCGGCGTCGTACGCCGCGCGCACGTCGGGTCCGGCGCGCCAGGTGGAGCTCGCCTCGCGAGCGGCCTCGGAGGCGGCCTGGGCGAGGCTGACGTGGGTGGCGGCGACGGAGACGACGTCGAAGCCCACGGCGCCGAGCGCGCTCAGCGACACCACGATCCGCAGCAGCCAGCCCAGCACGATGTCACCGCGGTCTCGGTCGGCTCCTGTCGACGGGACCGAGCCGGCACCGGGCCGCGGACGCGGGGTACGGCGGAGGGGGCTCATGGCGGGGTATTCGGAACGGTTGCGAGCGGGCTTGAGCACCTTCCGATGTGAGCTGCGTCACACCGGCCTGATAGACGGCTGCCGGCACTCGGCTCGGAGCTGACCCTCAGCGTCCGAGCCTGGCGCCGACCACGGCAAGGAGCGCGTCGAGCTCCTGCACGCGCATCCGTCGGGCCAGCACGACATAGGACACCAGCAGGACGACGCAGCCGGCGACGACGGCGACGACGGCGCCGGGAAGCCCGGTGTCCAGCCACGCCGTCAGCCCACGGGTCGCAGCCCAGGCGAGCGTGGCGGCGACGCCCGCGGCGAGGGCGATGCGGACGTAGGCGCGAACCACGCGGGACCCGTCAAGCGATCCCAGTCGCCGGCGGAGGACGACGACGCTGATCGCCAGTCCGACGGCGTAGGCGAGGGAGTAGCCCGCCGCCATGCCGATCGTCTGGAGCTCCAGCGGGAGGACCGCGCGGGCGACGAGGACGCCCACGACGTTCAGCGCGGCGATCGGGACGGTCAGGAAGAACGGCGTCCGGGTGTCCTCCTGCGCGTAGAAGGCGCGCAGGACCAGGTGGTGGGCGGAGAACGCCACCAGCCCGGGCGCGAAGGCGGCGAGGATCCGGCCCATGTGGCGGGCGCCCTCGACCGACACCTCTCCCCACTGGTAGAGGACGGTGAGCAGTTCCGGCCCGAGGACGAGGAAGGCTGCCGCCGCGGGCACGATCGCGGTTCCGACCAGCCGCAGGCCGTGGGAGAGGTCCCGACGCAGGTCGCCGACGCGCCCCTCGGCTGCCGCGCCGCTCATCCGGGGGAGCAGGGCCGTCACCACCGACACCGTGATGATCGAATGGGGCAGCAGGAAGACGAGGTAGGCGTAGCTGTACGCCGCGTATCCGACGCCGTAGTCGACGACGTCGCGGGCCGCCTCGTCGATCGCCGTCCCGGTGCGGCTGACGGCCACGTAGGCCAGCTGGTTGACCGCGACGAACGCGAGCGTCCACGTCGCCATCCGACCGGCCGCGCCGAGGCCCTTGCCGCGCCAGTCGAAGCGCGGGCGGAAGCGGTAGCCGGCCCGGCGCAGGGACGGCACGAGCACCAGCGCCTGCAGGACCACGCCGAGCGTCGTGCCTGCTCCGAGCAGCGTGATCTCGCCGCGGTCCAGCGAACCGGGGGAGCGCGCGTCGACGTCCGCGACCGCGATGAACAGCAGGCCGACCGCGATCACGACGACGTTGTTGACGATCGGCGCCCACATGAACGGGCCGAAGACGCCGCGGGCGTTGAGGACCTGGCCGAGCATCGTGTAGATCCCGTAGAACAGGATCTGCGGCAGGCACCAGTAAGCGAACGCCACCGAGGTGGACAGCGTCACCCCGTGCCATCCCTGAGACCAGACGCGGACGACCAGCGGCGCGCCCAGCGTCGCCACCACCGTGATCGCAAGCAGCGCGCACAGGCTCAGCGTCAGCAGTCGGTCGACATAGGCGGCTCCGCCGTCGGCCCCCTCCCCGCGCTTGATCGCCCGGACCAGCTGCGGGACGAACACGGTGTTGAGGACTCCGCCGGCCAGCAGGATGTAGATGATGTTGGGAACCGTGTTGGCCACCGCGTAGGTCGAGGCGGCCAGGGCGTTGCCGAGGGCCGCGGCGAGGACGACGCTGCGGACGAAGCCGAGCAGCCGCGAGACGAGGGTGCCGACCGCCATGACGGCACTCGAGCGCGCGACGCCCTCGACCTCTGCCTGCCCCGTGCCGTCACTCACGACGCCGATTGTTCCGTGCGCGGCGGGTGCTCCCTGCGGCGGGAGGGTCGTGGTCGAGCCGGCGGCGTCCGCACGTCAGGACGTCGCCTCGGCGCCCGACGCGGGCGTACGACGTCCCGCGCGCACCCGGCGTACGGCGCGACGCAGCGCAGCGAGGAACAGCACGCCGGCGGCGATGCCGGTCACCCACGCGGCGATGGGGCCGTACTGCGCCACGCGCACCTCGAGCTCGACCGGCCGGCCGAATGCCTTGCCCTCGGCGTTGCGCAGTCGGGCCCGGACGGGCACGACACCGTTGGCCAGCGCGCGCACGGGCACGGTGAGCTGCTTCTTCTGCTCCGGAGCCACGGTGACCGTACGCGTGCGCTGGACCCTCAGCTTGGGGGAGCGGGGGACCAGCTCGACCTGGACCCGCACCGGCTGGTCGAGCTCGTTCTGGACCGTGACGGGAAAGATCGCCCGTGAGCTTCCGACCGTCACGGTCGTCGGCAGCAGCGATACCTTGGCCGTCTGCGCGGCGAGCTGCGTGCCGACGAGCTCGAGCAGGTCCGCCCGGGTGCGCCGCCCGCGCCAGGCGGTCGAGCCGAGCCGGAGGTTGGCCCGCTCCAGCGGCGTGAGCAGGGGTTCGGGATCGGTGAGCACGTTCCCGAAGGCGGTCAGCTCGCGCACCAGCGAGCGCACCTTCGCGATGTACGCCGGGGGCAGCGCGGCGCGTGCGGCACTCCTCGGGAAGGTCAGCGGCCGGCGTGATGCCTGCGTCACCGACGTGGTGGGCATGTCCGCGGCGGTGTCGGCCATCGCCTGGCTCAGGCTCGTCGGCTCGGTCCAGGGAGCCGCGGCGGTGAGCGAGACGAGCGCCCGGGCGTAGGCCGGGTCGGGGTCCCAGCGCGGCGGCGGCGCGACGACGACCGTGCGCTGGATGCTCGGCGCCTCCGCCGTCACCATCGCGCTCTCGGCCAGGAACCGCTGCTGGGCGAGGACCCGCGCCCCGGGTCCGCCCGTGGGCGCCGCCACGAGCGCGGAGAGCCCGGTGTCGTAGACGACCGCCTGCGCCTGCTCGCCGTGGGGCAGGTCCAGCATGGTCCGGGCGTCGGCGGTGTAGGTCAACGGCGTCACCAGCGGCTTGGCCGTCTCGGCGAGGAGGAACGTCCAGACGCCGGCGTCGTGCAGGACCGCGGCCGTTCCCCGGTCCAGCGTGCCGCCGGCGGGCCAGGCCACGGCGTGCACGGCGCGGTCGAGCACCTCGCGGGCGAGTCCGGGACCGACGGTCGCCGCCCGGCGCAGCTCCTTGTCCAAACCTCCGCGGTGCAGCGCGACCCCGTCGACCGACGCGTAGGGCAGCGCCGCGACGTCCGTTCCCGCCACGGTCATCGCCCGGTTGAGCGCCGCCAGCCACTGCGCCGCTGCGGCGGCGCCGCGCCCCTGGGTCACCGTGTCGCCGCGGCGCACTCGGTAGCCCTGCGCCATGGCGGTCGCGTCCTCGAGCAGCATCGGGTCGACCACCCAGGTCACCGGCTCGCCCGCGGGCGTGGCAAGGAGCCGGCCCAGCCGTCCACCCGGTCGCAGCCGGCCGGTCAGGCGCTCGCTGGTGAACACGTCGGCGCCGTCCCGGTGCACGGCGTCGACGAGCGGCCAGAGCCACACGACGCGGGTGGGCTGGAACTCCCGCCGCGGCGGCGCCCACGGCAGGAACGTGCGCAGCAGGCCGAGCCGCTCGAACCCGCGCGTGGCGTCGCCGGACTCGACGCCGACGACGTACACCCCGAAGCCGCGCAGCCCGAGCTTCTCCACGGGCACGCGGACAGCGAAGCGCGCGCTCGCACCCGGCCGCAGCGCTCGCAGGACCGACTCCGTGTCGCGCAGGGGGATGCCGATGCGCTTGGTGGTCCCTCCGGCGGCGACCTCGGCGACCTCACCGCGGGTCACGAGCGGCGAGTTGCTGAAGCGCAGCCGGACGGCGGGCGCCTCGACCACGGCGGTGCCGGTGTTGCGCACCCGTCCGGCGATGCGCAGCACGCTGCCGTTGCGGGCGATCCGCGGGCTCACGGCGTCGAGCGTGATGGCGAGGCCGTCCTGATCCGCTGCCGGAGCGGGGTCCGTCGGCGTTCCCGGGGAGGAGGTGCCTGCAGCGGAGGCGCTCGGCGAGGGGGCCGACGCCGTCGCGGCCCTCGCGACGCGCACCTTCGCCGAGGCATCCACGAGCGGCGGGCTCGGGAAGGACCGGCCGTCCGCCGAAGCACTGGCCGCCGGTCGCGGCGCCTGCGCC
>JALYMU010000088.1 GCA_030773595.1 Actinomycetota bacterium
TCCTCCGCCGGCACGGCACCGCGGCGCCGCGGCGACGGCGGGCCCCCGGCGTGGCGCTCGTCGGCGGCGGGCCGGGCGACCCCCGCTTGATCACCGTGCGTGGCCGAGAGCTGCTGGCGTACGCGGACGTGGTCGTGACCGACCGGCTCGGGCCGCTGTCGCTGCTGGACGAGCTCGCCCCCGAGGCCGACGTCGTCGACGTCGGCAAGGTGCCACGGGGTCCCGCGGTGAGCCAGGAGCAGATCAACCAGCTGCTCGTCGCGCACGCCCGCGCCGGGCGGTACGTCGTACGCCTCAAGGGCGGTGACCCGTTCGTCTTCGGGCGGGGCGGCGAGGAGGTGCAGGCGTGCGCGGCCGCAGGCATCCCGGTGGAGGTCGTGCCGGGGATCACCAGTGCCGTCTCCGTGCCGGCCCTCGCCGGCATCCCGGTGACCCACCGCAGCATCACCCAGCACTTCACGGTCGCCGCCGGTCATCTGCCACCGGGCCACCGCGCGTCGAGCGTCGACTGGCGCGCGCTGGCGCAGGCCGGCGGCACTCTCGTCCTGCTGATGGCGGTGGAGAACCTCCCGGCGATCGCGGCGGAGCTCGTCGCCGGCGGGCGGGCCGCGACCACGCCGGTGGCCCTGGTGCAGGAGGGCACGACGACTCGCCAGCGGGTGACACGTACGACGCTGGACCGGGCCGGCGCGGACGCGCGGGAGGCAGGGCTGGCGCCGCCCGCGATCATCGTCGTCGGCGAGGTGGTCGACGCGCTGTCCTCGGCCGAGGAGCGCTGAACCCCGTGCCGGCGATCCTGTCCGCGGTGGTCGCGGTCGTGCCCGAAGCGGAGCCCGCCGTGGCGCCGTGGCGCGCGGAGCTCGACCGCGCCACGGCGCTCGGCGTGCCGGCGCACGTGACCGTGCTCTACCCGTTCGTGCCGCCGGACCAGCTCACGACGCGGGTCGTGGACGCGCTTCGGGCGGTGGTCGCGCGCACGCCCGCCTTCGACGTCACGTTCGCCGACACGGGTTGGTTCGGCCAGGACGTGGTCTGGCTCTCACCCACGCCGGCCGAGCCCTTCCGCGCCCTCACCGCCGCAGTCTGGCGCGCCTTCCCGCAGCACCCGCCGTACGGCGGGATCTTCCCGGAAGTTGTGCCACACCTGACGATCGGGGAGCGCGCGCCGTTGCCGCGGCTGCGGGCGGCCGAGGCGGCGGTGCGCCGGGACCTTCCCGTCGTCGCGCCCGTCCGGGAGGTCTCGCTGCTCGCGGGTTCCCACGAGCCCGACTCCTGGCGGGTCCTGGAGACGCTGCCGCTTCGGGGAGCGTGACGCCCGGCGCGCTGTGCGCGGGTGGGACGGGTCCCCATCCCACCAGGAGCTAGGGAGCGCGCCCGCCGAGGTCAAGGACCACGTCGTTGCCGGGAGGCTCGGTCGCGTTGCTCGCGTAGGTCTTCGCGAAGGCCACGAGACGCCCGACCGTCGTCGACGGGCCGTCCCAGACCTCGGCCTCGTGCGGGTCGACGCGCACGAGCGTGACGTTGGGATCCTCGGCGCCGTCGGGGACGAAGACCTTCAGCGGCGCGCTCCACAGAGCCCGCTTGCGCTCGCGATCCTTGACCAGCCGCGCGGTGCCCGCGACGCTGCCCGACGTGTTGCTGCCGGGGGTCCGCGTGCCGAGGCTCACCTGCGCCGAGTAGGCGATGTCCCTGACCTTGTTGGCTGTCGGAGTAGGTGAAGAACCGCAGCGCGCCGTCGGCGTCGATCCGTGCGTCGCCATCGGACGCTGCGCGGCGCACCGTCGCTGCCGGTGGTCGTGGGCATCGCGAAGCGGATGCCGGAGGTCTTGTCCTTCAGCAGGTCGAGCCCCTCGGCCCGGTCGCTGATGCGTGTCGCGTCGCCCATGGCTTCCTCCGCAGCGGTCGTGAGGACCGAGGACCACCCCTTCGAGCCACGCGAACGCGTGACCCCCGCCATGGCGGGGGAGGACTCGGTGCAGCCGAGAAGGAGGAAGCATGAACCCCTGGATCAAGCGCGCCGTCGTGGCGTTCGTGGTGCCGCGCGTGATGGCGAAGGCCAAGCAGATGATGGACGACCGGCAGGCGGCGGCCGCGCCGCCCCCGCGTCGGCGGGGATTTCCCGGCCGTTCCGTCCCGACCGGCGGGTCCTACGGCCGCTCCTACGAGCGGTCGACGAGCACCGGTGGGTCCGCACGTCGCGGCGGCGGGATCCGCTTCCGCTGAGGAAAGCGGGCCGGCGTACGGCGGTCCGGGCTCGAGACGACCGGCGTACGGCGGTCGCGCCCGCGTGACGCGGCCGCCGTACGCCCCGGGCACGCTGCGCTCCGCACGCCCAGCGTGCCCGTGGCGACGGTTGGTGTGTGACACGCGAGCCCCTTCACGGCGTGTCGTTGACACACCCGCCCGGCAGGATAAGGGTGGCCCCCACACGTCAACAGATCTTGGGGGGCAACGTGCGGAGAACCCGCGCATCCTTGCTCGCGTGCGCGCTGGTGGCCGGAGCCACCGTGACCGCGCCGAGCGCCACAGCAGCACCGGTCGCCGGCAACGCCGACGACCGGCTGGAGGTCTTCGTCGGGCAGCTCAAGGCGAAGGACCTCAACACCTTCGCGGAGGTCGGCCTCGACCACGAGGACGTCGCGACGGCGAAGACCGGCGTCGACACGGTGAAGGTCGAGGCGGTCATGACCGCCGTGCAGGCGCGCAAGCTGCGCGCCGCGGGCATCGACCTGAACGTCAAGACCGTCGGCGGCAAGACCGCCGCTCAAGCCCTCGCCGCACGCGCCGCCGAGGGCTTCGACGTCTTCCGCTCCTACAGCGAGGACGGCGGCATCCGGGACGAGCTGACGGCCGCCGCGGCGGCCCACCCACGCATCGCGGAGCGCGTCCTCGTCGGCCGCTCCCTGCAGGGCAAGCCGATCTACGCCGTGCGGGTCACCAAGGACGCGCGCACGGTGGAGGACGGTGCGCGCCCGGCCGTCCTCTACAACGGTGCCCAGCACGCGCGCGAGTGGATCACGCCGGAGATGGTCCGCCGGCTGATGCACCACGTGCTCGACGGCTACGGCAAGGACGCCGAGATCACCCGGCTGGTCGACACGCGGGAGATGTGGTTCCTTCCCGTGGCCAACCCGGACGGCTACGACTTCACCTTCACCGAGGACAACCGGCTCTGGCGCAAGAACCTGCGCGACAACGACGGCGACCACGCCATCACCGGCATGGACGGCGTCGACCCGAACCGCAACTTCCCGACGCGGTGGGGCTGGGACAACGAGGGTTCCTCACCGGACCCGTCGGACGCGACCTACCGCGGCCCGGCGCCGGCGTCGGAGCCGGAGACCCGCGCGATGGACTCCCTCGTGGGACGCGTCGGCTTCGAGTTCCAGGTCAACTACCACTCGGCCGCCGAGCTGATCCTCTACGGCACGGGCTGGCAGGTGCACACCCCGACACCGGACGACGTGATCTACGAGGCGCTGGCCGGCGACGACGAGCACCCCGCCGTGCCGGGCTACGACCCGGATCTGTCCGCCGAGCTCTACACGACCAACGGCGAGACCACCAAGCACGTCCACGACGAGCACGGGACGCTCGCGTTCACGCCGGAGATGTCGACCTGCGAGACCGCCAGCAACGTCGACCCGGACGACGAGTGGCGCCCCGAGGACTGCCTCAGCGTCTTCAACTTCCCGGACGACGAGGAGCTCATCCAGGCGGAGTTCGCGAAGAACGTGCCGTTCGCGCTGTCCATGGCGAAGTCCGCCGATGACCCGGACGACCCCGAGAGCGTGGTCGGCCGCGACACGCCGAACTTCCGCATCGACCCCTTCACCGCGTCGTTCGGCAAGCGCCAGACGGTCTCGGTGATCGCCAAGCGAGCCCTGCGGGACCTGCGCATGCACTACCGCGTGGAGGACGGCCCGACCGTCACCACCGCCGCGAAGGAGTGGCGGGGCGGGGAGCGCTACGGCAGCGAGAAGGACGTCTACTACGCGGAGTACCGCGCCGCGGTGGCCAAGGCGAACCCGAGCGAGCACGTGACCGTCTGGTTCTCCGGAGCCGTGCCCGGCGCGGGGCGGGTCAAGAGCCGCAGCTTCACCTACCGGGTCCGCCACGACATCGGCGGCGACGTGCTCATCCTCGCCGCTGAGGACGTCACGGGTGCCTCCCCGAGCCAGGACCGCACGCGCGGCAAGTACGTCGCGGCCTACGCCAAGGCCCTGCAGCGGGCGGGCTACAGCGTCGACACCTACGACGTCGACCGCTTCGACCGCCGCGCGCCGCACCACCTCGGCGTGCTGTCCCACTACAAGGCAGTCCTGTGGGAGACCGGCGACGACATCATCCCGCGCGGGGCGTCCCAGCCGGGCGGCACGGCGGCCAAGCTCGCCCTCGACCTCGAGCTCGCCGTGCGGGACTACGTCAACGAGGGCGGGAAGCTGGTCTTCACCGGCCAGTACGCCGGGTTCGCCCAGGCCCAGGACGGCAGCTACTTCTACAACCCCAACGAGGCCGAGCAGGGTGAGTGCGCGGTGCGCGAGTACCCCTGCCTGCCGCTGAGCAACGACTTCCTGCAGTACTGGCTGGGGGCCTACCAGTACGTCAGCGACGGCGGGTCCGCCGAGGGCAAGCCGCTCGCGGTCCGCGGCACAGCCGGCCCCTTCGCAGGGTTCCGCGGGACGTTCGAGCCGGGCACGCCGGAGGCACCGACCCACACGGCGTCGTTCCTGACGACGTCGAGCTTCCTGCCGCCGGCGCAGTTCCCGCAGTTCTCCAGCTCCGCACCGCTGCAGTGGGATCGTCAGGGCGGCGCGCCGTACGAGCCGTACACCGGGAACTGGTACCTCTACAGCCAGCGTGGCGACTCGAGCTACAAGCGGCTCGCGCGCACGGTCGACCTGACCGGCGCGTCCTCCGGCGCGCTGACCTTCCGCGCGTCCTACGACACCGAGGCGGACTGGGACTACGTGTTCGTCGAGGCGCGACCCGTGGGGACGCAGGACTGGACGACGCTGCCGGAT
Source organism: Actinomycetota bacterium (assembly GCA_030773595.1). Taxonomy (GTDB): domain Bacteria; phylum Actinomycetota; class Actinomycetes; order JALYMU01; family JALYMU01; genus JALYMU01. The sequence continues at coordinate 5,025 of JALYMU010000088.1, forward strand.
GCCAACGGGCACACGGCGACCGGCACCGGCGAGAGCTGCGCCAGCGCATGGCGGACGCTGCACCCGCACCTGAACCACTACCAGGGCGAGAAGTGCGAGCCGACCGGCACGACGGGTGAGTGGCACGCCGCGACGGGCAACTCCAACGGCTGGACCGAGTGGGACGTCGACCTGTCCCGGTACGCCGGCCAGCAGGTCGAGCTCTCGATCTCCTACGCCAGCGACTGGGGCACCCAGGGCCTCGGGGTCTTCCTCGACGACGTCGCGGTCGCGGCCGACGGCACGACGGTCGCCGAGACCTCGTTCGAGACCGACGACCTCGCCGGCTTCGAGGTCTCCGGTCCCGCCGAGGGGTCCGGCCCCAACGGCAACGACTGGGCGCGCAGCCAGAAGGCGTTCGAGGAGGGTGCGGGGGTCGTGACCGACGACACCGTTTACGTCGGGTTCGGTGGTGACACCTTGCGCCACCAGGGTGAGCTCGACAGCTTCGTCAAGCGCTCGATGGCCCACCTGCTCGACTGAGGCACCGCCGTCGTGGACGGCACGGTGAGGGGAGCGGCGCACACGCGCCGCTCCCCTTCGTCGTACGGCGGCCTGGCGCGCGGAGCACGCGCGCGGGTTAGCGTGGCAGGGACACGGCGGCCAGGGACGCCGAGCATCGACAGTGACGAGGAGAGCGCGTGCCACGCCACAGGACGCCTGCATGGACCGTACGACGGTGGCTGGCCGCCGCGGTCACGGCTGCGGCGCTCGCCGGGGTGAGCGCCTGCGGGGGCGGGGGAGGTGGCGCCTCGACCGCGGAAGGGACGCCCGAGGGCCACGCTGGACACGGCGGTTCGATGTCCGCGGCGCCACCGGCCAGCCCGACCGACACCGCCTCGGCCACACCACCCGCGTCCGGGGCCGAGCACAACGAGGCCGATGTCGCCTTCGCCACGGACATGATCCCGCACCACGCCCAGGCGGTGGAGATGAGCGACATGGTCCTCGGCAAGAAGGGACTCGACCCGAAGATCCGCGCCCTAGCCGAGCGCATCAAGGCCGCGCAGGCACCCGAGATCGAGCAGATGAGCCAGTGGCTCGAGAGCTGGGGTGCCCCGGTGCCGGACACGGGTGGCGGGCACGAGCACCACGGCATGCCCGGCATGATGGGTCTCGGGCAGATGAAGCAGCTCCAGGATGCGTCGGCGCGAGAGGCCCGCACCCTGTTCCTCAAAGGCATGATCCAGCACCACGCCGGTGCGGTCGCGATGGCGACGAAGGAGACGCGCGAGGGCGCCAACTCCGACGCCAAGAAGCTGGCGACGCAAATCATCCGCGACCAGAAGGCCGAGATCGCCGAGATGGCGAAGCTCCTGCGCCGATGAGCGACGCGGTCGAGCTGACCCTGACCACCGTCAACATCAGCGCGCCGGACCCGGCCGGGCTCGCCCGCTTCTACACCCGCCTGCTGCGGTGGGACATCGCGGTGGAGGAGCCGGACTGGATCGTGCTGCGTGACCCGGACGGCGGGGTTGGGCTCTCCGTCCAGAGCGAGGCGGCCTACCGCCGGCCGGTGTGGCCGGCCGGTCCCGGGGACCAGCAGATGATGATGCACCTGGAGATCCGCGTGTCGGACCTTGCCCGAGCCGCCGCCCACGCCGAGGCCTGCGGGGCGACGCTCGCGACGTACCAGCCACAGGACGACGTTCGGGTCTACCTTGACCCGGCGGGGCATCCCTTCTGCCTGTGGCTGGGCTGACGCGCCGGCGAGCCGTCACCCCGTCGCGACGCGCGCCGCTCCGGCGTACAGGTTGAACGACCCCCCGCGGACGAAGCCGGCGAGGGTCAGGCCCGCCTCGGCCGCGAGGTCCACCGCGAGGCTCGACGGGGCGGACACCGCACTGAGCACGGGCACGCCAGCCATCACCGTCTTCTGTGCCAGCTCGAACGACGCCCGCCCGCTCACCTGGAGCACGTGCCCGCGCAGCGGCAACCGACCCTCGCGCAGCGCCCACCCCACGACCTTGTCCACGGCGTTGTGCCGACCGACGTCCTCGCGCAGGCACAGCAGCGTGCCGGCCCGGTCGAACAGACCGGCCGCGTGGAGGCCGCCGGTGCGGTCGAACACCTGCTGCCCCTCGCGGAGGCGCTCGGGCAGGGAGACCAGCACGTCGGGGTCGAGGACGACGTCGTCACCTGCCAGGTCGTAGGAGGACACGGTTCGGACGGCGTCGAGGCTGGCCTTGCCGCAGACGCCGCAGGAGCTGGAGACGTACGTCGAGCGCTCCAGTGACGCCGACGGCGGGGCCACGCCCTCGGCGAGCGCCACGTCGACGACGTTGTAGGTGTTGGTGCCGTCCTCCGCCGTCCCGGCGCAGTAGCGGGCGGTGAGGACGTCCTCGGTCCGCCGTACGACGCCCTCGCCGACGAGGAAGCCGACCGCGAGATCGAAGTCGTGGCCGGGCGTGCGCATCGTCACCGCGAAGGAGCGGCCCCCCACGCGGATCTCCAGCGGCTCCTCGACGGCGAGCGTGTCAGGCCGGCGCACGGTCCGCCCGTCGGACACCCGGACGACGGAGCGGCGCGCCGTCACGCGTCCCATTGCGCTTTTCCTGGCATGACGACAGCCTATGGCGGGTACGGCGGTGCCAACGGTCGATCTTGCCGGTCGACCGACCGACGGTCGCCCCCCGGTGCGGGGGACCGGCCCGGCTGGTGGAGGGTCACGTGGGCGTACGGACCTGGATCGAGGGCTGGCCGGTCTACCGGCAGCTCACCGGCGACGACCCGCTGGGGCGCGGCAAGGCCGCGCAGTCCGCGCGCCAGGCGACGCTGCAGCCGCGGACCGTCGAGGCCGACCGCGTCGCCCACTCGGTGTGTCCCTACTGCGCCGTCGGGTGCGCGCAGAAGGTGTACGTCAAGGACGAGAAGGTCATCCAGATTGAGGGCAACCCCGACAGCCCCGTCTCGCGCGGACGGCTCTGCCCGAAGGGCTCGGCGAGCAAGCAGCTCGTGACCGGCCCGCAGCGCCAGGAGAAGGTTCTCTACCGCGCCCCGTACACCACGGAGTGGCGCGAGCTGGACCTCGACCGGGCGATGGAGATGGTCGCCGACCGGGTCCTGGACGCGCGCAACAAGGGCTGGCAGGACGTCGACGAGAAGGGCCGGCGGGTCCGGCGCACGATGGGGTTCGCCAGCCTCGGCGGCGCGACGCTGGACAACGAGGAGAACTACCTCATCAAGAAGCTCTTCACGGCGCTGGGCGCCGTGCAGATCGAGAACCAGGCCCGTATTTGACACTCCGCCACGGTCCCCGGTCTGGGGACCTCGTTCGGTCGCGGCGGGGCGACGAATACCCAGCAGGACCTCGCGAACGCTGACTGCGTCATCATCCAGGGCTCGAACATGGCCGAGGCCCACCCGGTGGGCTTCCAGTGGGTGGTCGAGGCCAAGACGCGCGGCGCGAAGGTCATCCACGTCGACCCGCGCTTCACGCGCACGAGCGCGCTCGCGGACCTGCACGTCCCCGTGCGCGCCGGCGCCGACATCGCCTTCCTCGGCGGAGTGATCAACTACATCCTCAGCAACGAGAAGGACTTCCGCGACTACGTCGTGGCCTACACCAACGCCCCGGCCATCGTCAGCGAGGACTTCCAGGACACCGAGGACCTCGACGGGCTGTTCTCCGGCTACGACCCCGAGACGGCGACCTACGACCCGTCCAGCTGGCAGTACGCCGGCATGGAGCACACCCACGACGCGG
>JALYMU010000089.1 GCA_030773595.1 Actinomycetota bacterium
ACGCCGAGCCGCCACCTGGGCCTCGTGCCGGCGGCCGAGCGCGCAGCCGAGGCGACGGCGGGCGTCGACCGTCTCGGCGAGCTCGTCGCACGCTGCGTGGACCTCGACGCGGTCCTCGCAGTCGCGCGGCGGGTGCCCGCGCTGCGGTGCCCGCCCTGGGACGCCACCGCGGAGGTGGGTCGCCAGGGGGAGCGCGAGAGGCCCCACGCGACCGTGGCCCTCGCCTCGGGCCCCGCCTTCACCTTCGCCTACGCCGAGACCGCAGAGCTGTTGCGCGCCGCCGGCGTGGAGGTCGTCCCGGTCGACCCGCTCCGGGACGCCGCCCTTCCCGACGGCGCGACCGGCCTCTACCTCGGCGGTGGCTTCCCCGAGGTCTACTCCCCGGCCCTTGCCGCCAACGAGCCGTTGCGCCGCGCGGTCGCGTCGTTCCGCGGAGCGGTCTACGCCGAGTGCGCCGGGCTGCTCTACCTGTGCCGCAGCCTGGACGGCCACGCCATGACCGGGGTGCTCGACGCGGACGCCCGGATGGCGGCGCGGCTCGTGCTCGGCTACCGCGACGGCCGGGCGCCGGCCGAGACGCTCGTCGCGTCGGCGGGCGATGCCGTCAGCGGACACGAATTCCACCGCACCGAGGTGACGCCCGCGCACGGCAGCTTCCCCGCGTGGCGGCTCGGGAACCGGGCGGAGGGCTTCGCCACCGAGCGGGTCCTCGCGTCGTACCTGCACGTCCACTGGGCCGGCCATCCCGCGATGGCGCGCAGATTCGCCGCGCGCGCGGTGGCGGCATGAGCGCGCCTCGGCTCGTCGGTGTCGGGGTGGGTCCGGGCGACCCGGAGCTGGTCACGGTGAAGGCCGTCCGTGAGATGCGCGAGGCCGACGTCGTGCTCGTCCCGGTCATGGACGAGGGGACGACCGGCCGGGCGGAGGCGACGGTCCTCGCGCACGTGGACTCCGACCGCGTCCGCCGCGTGATGTTCGCCCTCGACGACCGCGGCGGGGTGACGCCGCGCCGCGAGCAGGCATGGGACGCCGCCGCCGCGGCAGTGGTCGAGGCCTACCGCGTCGGGGCACGCTCCGCGGCGTTCGCGACGATCGGCGACCCGAACGTCTACTCGACGTTCAGCTACCTTGCCCAGTCGGTGCGCTGCGTCGTGCCGGACCTCATCGTGGACACGGTTCCGGGCATCACCGCGATGCAGGACCTCGCCGCGCGGAGCGGCACCGTCCTGTGCGAGGGCACCGAGAGCCTTGCCCTCCTGCCGCTCACCGCGGGGATCAACACCTTCCGCTCGGCGCTCGAGCACTTCGACACGGTGGTCGCGTACAAGGGCGGGCGCCACATGCCCGCCGTGCTGGACGTGCTGCGCGAGACCGGCCGCATCGACACAGCGGTGTACGGCGCGGGTCTGGGGCTGGCGTCGGAGGACGTTCGGTCCGCGGCAACCGTCGCCGGCGAGTCGCCGTACCTCTCGACCGTCATCGTCCCGGCCGTCCGCGCCGGCAGGGGGGAGCGGCTGTGACCGGACAGTCTTGTACGGCGGCAGCCAAGGTCTGGTTCGTCGGCGCGGGGCCGGGTGCCGCCGACCTGCTGACGCTGCGTGCCGCTCGTGCCATCGCGGAGGCCGACGTCGTCGTGTGGGCGTCCAGCCTCGTGCACGAGGACGTCCTGGAGCACGTCAAGCCGGGCGCGGAGGTCGTCGACTCCGCACAGCTGCCGCTGGAAGGCGTTCGCCCGCTGTACGAGCGGGCGGTGCGCGACGGGCTCGTCGTCGCCCGGATCCACTCCGGGGACCCCGCGCTGTGGGGAGCGGTCCAGGAGCAGCGTGAGCTGTGCGAGGAGCTCGGGCTGGCGCACGAGACGATCCCCGGCGTCAGCGCGTTCTCCGCGGTCGCCGCTGTCGTCGGCCGCGAGCTGACTGTCCCCGAGGTGGCCCAGTCAGTCGTGCTGACCCGGCTGGGTGGCGGCAAGACACCGATGCCGCCCGGGGAGGAGGTCCGCGACTTCGCCCGCCACGGCACGACCATGGCGCTGTTCCTCTCCGCGGCGCGGTCCGGGCAGCTCCAGGAGGAGCTGCTCGACGGGGGTTACCCGCCGGAGACGCCGTGCGTGGTGGCCTACCAGGCGACGTGGCCGGAGGAGCTCGTCGTGTGCTGCCGGCTCGACGAGCTCGAGGCCACGGTCAAGGAGCACCGGCTCTGGAAGCACACGCTCGTGCTCGTCGGACCGGCGCTCGCCGCGGACGGGCGCCGCTCGCATCTCTACCATCCCGGTCACTTCCACGGGTACCGCCGGGCCGACCGCGATGCCCGCCGCGCGCTGCGGGAGTCCCGCCAGGCATGACCGACCTTCCCGACGAGCCACGGCTGCGCGAGCCCGACCTGCCACGGACCGCGAAGGAGCGTCCGCGCGCCCTGCGGACCGGCTGGACGACCGGAACGTGCGCCTCCGCAGCGGCGAAGGCCGCGGCGACCGCGCTCGTCGAGCAGCGAGCCGTGGACGTCGTCGAGGTCGCCCTGCCCAGCGGGCAGCGCGTCACCTTCGCCGTACACTCGTGCACGTTCGATGAGCGGCGAGCCGAGGCCGTGGTTGTCAAGGACGCCGGCGACGACCCCGACGTGACCCACGGGGCGCACCTGACGGCCACAGTCACCCGGGACGCCGTCGTCGAGGGCATGCGGCTCGACGGAGGCGTCGGCGTCGGCGTCGTCACCAAGCCCGGTCTCGGTCTCGAGGTCGGCGAGCCCGCGATCAATCCCGTGCCGCGGGCCATGATCGTCCAGGCCGTCGCGGAGGCGTGCCCGGACGGTGGTGTACGGGTGGTCATCAGCGTGCCGGGCGGCGAGCGGATGGCGCGCAAGACGACCAACGCGCGGCTCGGCATCCTCGGTGGCATCTCCATCCTGGGTACGACGGGGATCGTGCGGCCGTTCTCGACGGCGTCGTGGCGGGCAAGTGTCGTGCAGGCGGTGTCCGTGATGGCGGCGCAGGGCGAGCGGACGCTGGTGCTGTGCACGGGCGGGAGGACCGAGAAGGGCGCGATGGCGCTGCTGCCGGGGTTGCCCGAGGTCTGCTTCGTCGAGGTGGGTGACTTCACCGGCGCCGCGCTGCGCGAGGCGGTCGAGAAGGGAATTGCCCGCGTCGTCTTCGTCGGCATGGTCGGCAAGATCTCCAAGCTGGCCGACGGCGTCCTCATGACCCACTACACGCGGTCCAAGGTGAGCACCGAGCTGCTCGCCGCACTGACCGCCGCGGCGGGCGCGGCGCCCGAGATCGTAGCCGAGGTGGCCGCTGCCAACACCGCCCGCCACGCCTACGAGGTGTGGGAGCGCGAGGGACTGCTGCGCACGGTGGCGGACGAGCTGTGCACGCGTGTCCGGACGGTCCTCGTCCGCTTCGCCGACGGCCGGCTCGACGCCGACGTCGCGATGGTCGACTTCACCGGGCGGCGCGTCGTCGCGGCCTCGCGCCCCGAGTGGGTGACGGCGGCGTGATCACCGTGGTCGGGTACGACGGCACGCCGCTGGCGCCCGCCGCAGTAGCGGCTCTGCGGCGCGCCCGGCTGGTCGTGGGCGGCGAGCGGCACCTGGCGGCTGTCCCAGTGCCGTCGGGGGCCGAGACGGTCGTCATGGGGGACGTCCGCCCCGCCGTCGACGCTCTCGTCGCCGCCGGCCGGGACGGGGCCGACGCGGTGGTCGTCGCGAGCGGTGACCCGGGATTCTTCGGCATCCTCCGCCGCCTGCGGGAGGCCGGTCTACGCACCGATGTCGTGCCCGCCGTCTCCTCGGTCGCCCAGGTCTGTGCTCGCGCCGGTGTCGAGTGGGACGACGCCGTGGTCGTGTCCGCCCACGGCCGCGACCCGCGACCCGCACTGTCCGCCTGCCGCCGCCACCGCAAGGTCGTCGTCCTCACCGACGCGGTGACCGGACCGGCCGAGGTGGGTGCAGCGGTCGCCGACACGGACCGGACACTCGTGGTGGGTGTGCGCCTCGGCGAGCCAGAGGAGGCGGTCGCGCGGGTGTCCCCCGGGGACGCGGCGCGACGGGAGTGGCCCCAGCCCAACGTCGTACTCGTCCTCGACGCCGACGACACGCCGCAACCACCGCGCTGGCTCGTCGGCGCACAGCCGCCCCCCGGTCCGTGGGCATTGCCCGACACCGAGTTCGCCCACCGCGCCGGCATGGTGACGAAGGCGGAGGTGCGGGCGGTCGTGCTCGCCCGCCTCGGCCCGCGCACCGGGGACCTCGTGTGGGACATCGGGGCCGGCAGCGGCTCCGTCGGCATCGAGTGCGCGCGGCTCGGCGCCGCAGTCGTGCTGGTCGAGCGCGACGAGCGCGCCCTCGCTGACGCCCGGGCGAACCTCACCCGGCACGGCGTCCCGGCGCAGGTCGTGGCAGGGTCGGCGCCGCCCGTACTCGACGGGCTCCCGCGACCGGACGCCGTGTTCGTCGGCGGCGGTGGCCTCGAGGTCCTGCAGGCCTGTGCGGACATCGTTCCCGACCGCCTCGTCTCGGCGTTCGCGGCGGTGGACCGCGTCGGCCCGGCCCTCGGGATCCTCGCGGCAGCCGGCTACCGGCCCGACGCCGTGCAGGTCCAGGCAAACCGCGTCGTGCCGCTGCCCGACGGCGGGCACCGGCTGGCCGCAACAAACCCTGTCGTCGTCGTGTGGGGGGAGAAGCCGTGATCGGGCTCGTGGCGGTGACAGCCGCGGGGCGCCAGGCGGCGCGGGAGCTCGCCGGTGCCTGGCCGGACGAGACACAGATGTACGGCGGAGCGGCCGCCGACGCCGTACGCCGGGCGTGGGCGGAGTGCGACGCACTCGTGTGCTTCCTCGCCACCGGCGCCACCGTGCGGCTGCTCGCCCCACTCCTCGCCGACAAACAGCGGGACCCGGGCGTCGTCGCCGTCGACGAGGGGCGCCGCTTCGCCGTCGCGCTGACGGGGGGGCACGGTGGGGGAGCCAACGCGCTCGCCAACCGCGTCGCCGCGGTCCTCGGCGCCGAACCGGTCGTCACCACCGCCACGGACGCGACGGGCCTGCCTGGCCTGGACACGCTGGGCTGGCCGGTGGAGGGAGCAGTTGCCGCGGTGTCCCGGGCCGTCCTGGACGGCTCGCCCGTGCGGCTGGAGTCGGCGCAGACCTGGCCGTTGCCACCCCTGCCGCCGAACGTGAGCGCGGACGCCCACGACGCCACCCATCGCATCGTCCTCAGTGACGACGCCCGCGTCGTGCCGGACGAGCGGACCGTCGTCCTGCGCCCGCCGTCCCTGGTGGTCGGCGTCGGCGCCGCGCGCGGGGTGGCCGCGGAGGAGGTCACGACGCTGGTCGACGCCGCGCTGGCCGAGGCCTCCCTGTCGCCCGCCTCCGTCCGCTGCGTCGCGACAGTCGACGTCAAGGCCGACGAGGCGGGGCTGCTCGAGGCCGCGCACCGCCGAGGCTGGCCCGTCGTCACCCGGCCGACCTCCGAGCTGGCGCAGGTCGACGTCCCGAACCCCAGTGACGTCGTGCGCGCCGAGGTCGGCACGCCGAGCGTGGCGGAGGCGTCTGCGGCGTACGGCGGCGGCGAGCTCGTGGTCCTGAAGCGCAAGTCCGCGATGGCGACTGTGGCGGTCGCGCGCCATGCGCCGAGGGGAGGCCTCGCGGTCATCGGGCTCGGCCCGGGCTCGCGCGACCTGCTGCCCCCGCGGGCGGTCGACGAGCTGCGCCGGGCCTCGGTCGTCGTCGGGCTCGACCAGTACGTCGACCAGGTGCGCGACCTGCTGCGCCCTGGCACCCGGGTCCTCGTCAGCGGGCTCGGGGACGAGGAGGCACGGGCGCGTTCGGCGGTCGACGAGGCCCGTCGGGGCCACGCCGTAGCCCTGATCGGATCCGGTGATGCAGGGGTGTACGCCATGGCGAGTCCGGCGCTGGAGTTCGCCGGCACGGACATCGACGTGGTCGGCGTACCCGGTGTCACCGCGGCCCTCGCCGCGTCCGCCCTGCTCGGCGCGCCGCTCGGGCACGACCACGCCTACGTGTCGCTGTCCGACCTGCACACGCCGTGGGAGGCCATCGAGCGTCGGGTCACCGCGGCGGCCGAGGGTGACTTCGTGGTCGCGTTCTACAACCCGCGAAGCCGCGGACGGGACTGGCAGCTGCCCAAGGCGCTCGCCATCCTGTCGGCCCACCGCCGGCCGGACACGCCTGTCGGGCTCGTCCGCGAAGCCGGCCGTCCCGAGGAGTCCGTCACCGTGACGGCCCTCGGCGACCTCGACCCCGACGACGTCGACATGCGCACCGTGGTGCTCGTCGGCAGCACCAACACGACGGTCGTCGCCGGCCGGATGGTCACGCCCCGCGGCTACCGATGGCTGTCGTGACCATCGGCGCCTGCCAGGGGTGCGGTGCCTGCCTGCTCACCTGTCCCACGTCCGCAATCCGACCGGAAGGAGGGACATTGCGCGTCCTCGAACACCTGTGCACGGCGTGCGGCGAGTGCGTCGAGATCTGCCCGGTCGACGCCGTCGACATGTCCTCGGTGGTGCCGGCATGAGCGCCGCCACCACGGCAGCCGTCCCGATCCACGGTCGCTGGACGCGCGCAGAGCGGGTGCGCCTGTCCGCCATCGTCGGCGTCATCGTGGTTCTGCACCTCGTCGGCTGGACGCTGTACTTCTCGTTCACCTCGAGCGCGGTGACCGCGACCTCCTTCGCCGGCGCAGGGACGCTCGCCTACGCCCTCGGCGTGCGCCACGCCTTCGACGCCGACCACATCGCCGCCATCGACGACAGCACGAGGCTCATGCTGCAGCGCGGGCGTCGGCCCGTCGGGGTCGGGTTCTTCTTCGCGATGGGGCATTCCTCGGTCGTGCTGGTGCTGGCCTTCGTGGTCGCGCTGGCCGCCGGTGCGGCCACGAGCGCGCGCGTCGACGCCTTCCGCGCGTACGGCACCGTGGCGGCCGCCGTCGTCGCCGCGAGCTTCCTCCTGCTGCTCGCGGTGCTCAGCGCCATGGTCCTCACCGGCATGGTCCGGCTGTGGCGGGCGATGACCCGCGGAGCGCTCGACGAGGAGGAGCTGGAGCGCCAGCTGCTCAACCGCGGCCTGATGAACCGCATGCTCGGCGGACGGGCGACCACGCTGATCCGCTCGTCCTGGCACATGTTCCCCGTGGGCGTGTTGTTCGGGCTCGGGCTGGAGACGGCGTCGGAGGTGACGCTGCTGACCCTCTCGGCCAGCACGGCATCGTCCGGAGCGCTCCCGGCGGTCGCGGTGCTGACGCTTCCGCTGCTGTTCGCCGCCGGCATGAGCGCGTGTGACACCTTCGACAGCCTGCTCATGACGCGTGCCTACTCGTGGGCGTACCGCCGTCCCGCCCGGCGGCTCTACTACAACCTGGCGACGACCGCCATGACCGTCGCCGTCGCCCTGTTCGTCTCGACGGTCTACCTCGCCGGGCTGGTGGCCGACCACACCTCCGTGCAGGGTCCGGTGCGGACCTACGCCGGGCTTGGCGAGCACTTCGAGCTGCTGGGCTACTGCATCGTCGCCGCGTTCGTGCTGGCGTGGACGGCCGCCGCGGTCATGTGGCGGCTGGGCCGGTTCGAGGAGAGGTACGGCCGATGAGGACCGTCCATGCCATCGAGCAGGAGTCGTTCGGCATCCTGCGCTCCCGTGCCGACACGTCGGGCCTGCCGCGCTGGACGCGCGCCGTGGTCGAGCGGGTGGTCCACGCGAGTGCGGACCTCGACTACGTCGAGGACCTGGTGATCGACGAGCAGGCGCTCGCGGCGGGGGCGCAGGCGCTGGCGGCCGGGGCGCCGGTCGTCGCCGACGTCGAGATGGTTGCGGCGGGCATCACCAGCCGCCCGGTGGTGTGCCGGGTCCGCGACCGGCGCACATCAGGGCTCGCCGCCGAGCGCGGCGTCACCCGGTCCGCCGCGGGCGTCCATCTGGCGCTGCAGGACGTCGGACCGGGAGCCGTCTGGGTCATCGGGTGCGCACCGACGGCGCTGTTGGAGATCCTCGCGCACGCCGAGCACGTGCGTCCGTCCCTCGTCGTGGGGCTCCCCGTGGGCTTCGTCGGGGCGGCGGAGTCCAAGGCGGCGCTGCGGGCCAGTGGCCTGCCGGCGGTCAGCAACGTCTCGGAGAAGGGCGGCTCCGCGGTCGCGGCTGCCGCCCTCAACGCCCTGCTCTACGGTCTGGAGGACCCTTCGTGAGCGCGTTGCTCGTCGTCGGCCACGGCACCCGTGACCCCGAGGGAGTCGCGCAGTTCCGCGCGCTGGTCGAGCGTGTCCGCGCCCGCCGGGTGGCGCCCGCGGTTGAGGGCGGACTGATCGAGCTGGCGAGCCCGGCCGTCCGTGACGCCGCCGCAGCGCTCGTCGGGTCCGGGCACCGCGACCTGGTCGCCGTACCGCTCGTCCTCGTCGCGGCGGGGCACGCCAAGGGCGACATCCCCGCCGCGCTGCTGCGCGAGCAGGTCCGCCACCCGGGGCTGAGCTACGCCTACGGCCGTCCGCTCGGCCCGCACCCGACGCTGCTGCGGCTGCTCGAGGAGCGGCTGGACGGCGTGCTGCCCGTGGCGCAGCGACCTGACACGGCCGTCGTCCTCGTCGGCCGCGGGTCAACCGACCCCGACGCCAACGCGGAGGTGTGCAAGGTCGCCCGGTTGTTCCAGGAGGGACGCGGCCTGGCCTTCGTCGAGCCGGCATTCGTCTCGCTGGCCGGACCGTCGGTGCCGGAGGCCCTCGAGCGCTGCCGGCGACTGGGTGCGGCCACGGTCGTCGTCCTGCCCTACTTCCTCTTCGCCGGCGTCCTGCCCGACCGCATCGTCGCTCAGGCGTCGTCATGGGCGGAGCAGCATCCGGACATCGATGTCCGGGGCGCCCCCGTTATCGGCGACTGCGACGGTCTCGCCGACCTCGTGGTCGAGCGCTGGCTCGAAGCGATACGCGGCGACATCCGGATGAACTGCGACACCTGCGTCTACCGCGTGGCGATGCCCGGGTTCGAGGACAAGGTCGGCGCTGCGCAGCGTCCGCACCACCACCCCGACGACCCTGGGCACTCCCACGCCCACGGGCCGCACGCCCACGGGCCGCACGACCACGGGCCGCACGACCACGGGCCGCACGCTGCGGGCCCGCACGACCATGAGCACGTGCACCCGCCGGAGTGGATGCGTGCCGGAGCCTGAGCGTCCGGATCTCGGCGTGCGGGGCACCGCGCACGGGGACGCGGGCGAGACCGAGCCCGGGATTGCCGAGGTCGACCTGCACCACCACGGCGACACGGAGGTCGGCGGCGGTCTGGTCGACCTCGCGGTCAACGTCCGCATCGGCGCCCCGCCCACCTGGTTGCGAGACCGGCTGCGCGAGTCGCTCGACGAAGTCGCCTCCTACCCCGACGGGGCTCGCGCCCGTGCGGCGGTGGCCCGCCGCCACGGGCGGCCGGTGGAGGAGGTGGTGCTCACCTCCGGAGCGGCCGAGGCGTTCGTGCTCCTCGCTCGTGCGCTGCGGCCCCGACACGCCGTCGTCGTCCACCCCCAGTTCACCGAGCCGGAGGCGGCGCTGCGGGCAAGCGGCCACGCCGTGGGACGGGTCCTGCTCGACCACGACGACGGCTTCCGGCTGCACCCGTCGGCCGTGCCGGTTGACGCCGACCTCGTCATGGTGGGAAACCCGACCAACCCGACGTCCGTGCTTCACCCCGCCACCGTGGTCACGTCGCTGTGCCGGCCAGGACGGACGGTCGTCGTCGACGAGGCCTTCGCCGACTGCGTGCCCGGTGAGCCGGACTCCCTCGCGGCCCGGCGGGACCTGCCCGGACTGGTCGTCGTGCGCAGCCTGACCAAGACGTGGGGGCTCGCAGGCATCCGCGCCGGCTACGTCCTCGCGCCGGCCGAGGTCGTCAAGCAGCTGGCGGCCGCACAGCCGCTCTGGCCCCTCTCCTCGCCCGCGCTGGCAGCCGTGGAGGCGTGCAGCTCACCGTCCGCCGTCGCCGAGGCCGATGCCTGGGCCCGCGACCTGGCACGGGACCGGGCGCACCTCACGGCACGGCTGACCGACCTCGCAGGTGTGCACGTCGTCGGGATGCCGGCGGCGTCGTTCGTGCTCGTGCGCCTGGCCGGAGCCGACCGCGTACGGCTCGCCCTGCGGGAGCGCGGTCTCGCCGTCCGCCGCGGCGACACCTTCCCCGGTCTGGGCCCGGACTGGCTGCGCATCGCCGTCCGTGACCCCGCGACGAGCGACCGTCTCGCCGACGCCCTCGCCGACATCCTCGACGCGCGGCGCGGCCACCCCCCGACCGGGTACGCCGGCCTGCCCGGCGAGACTGGGCGGGTGGAGGGAAGCAACCCGGCAGCGGCCGCGCCGCCGCCGTCCCCGCACGCGGCTGCCCCGCCGTACCCCCTCGGCCTGCGTCTCGACGGCCGGCCGGTCGTGGTCGTCGGCGGGGGAGCGGTCGCGACCCGCCGCGTGCCCGCACTGGTCGAGGCGGGCGCGCGGGTCCTCGTCGTGTCGCCCAGTCTGGGGCCGTTGCTGCACGACCTCGCCGCCCGCGGCGTGATCCGGTGGCAGGTGCGCCCCTACGCCGCCGAGGATCTCGACGGCGCCTGGCTCGTGCATGCGTGCACCGACGACGGTGCCGTCAACGCCGCCGTCGCCGCGGACTGCGAGGCCCGGCGCATCTGGTGCGTGCGCGCCGACGAGGCGAGCGCCTCGAGCGCCTGGACGCCCGCGCGGACGTCGGTCGACGGTGTCACCGTGGCCGTCCTGGCCGGCGGCGACCCGCGACGCGCCACGGCCGCTCGGGACGGCATCGCGGACTTCCTCCGCCGGCACGGC
>JALYMU010000090.1 GCA_030773595.1 Actinomycetota bacterium
CGACCTCCGCGCGCAGGCCGGCCACCTCACGGCCGCGCTCGGCGACGCGCTGCTCCTGGGCGCGGATGACGTCGATGAGGTCCGTGCGCCCGCCGGTGCGCAGGTCGGTGCCTCGCGCGACTCCCGCGCTCGTGGCAAACAGGAGCCCGGCCGCGGCGAAAACGGCCAGCGAGACGGCCGACCGCGCCCGCAGCTTCACCGGGACCCTCCGCCACCACGGACGACGCGGCGGTCGCGGGGCCGCCACGGCGCCCTCGGGTGGGACTCCCGTGGCATCACGCGTCCTGTCCTCGGCGGGTACGGCGGGCGACGTCGCAGCACCCGCACCGATTACGCTAACCGACGAAGCGCCGCGCCGCGGCTTCACGCGTCCCGGCGAGCCTGGGGCCTTTGCGAGGAGAGAACCGTGCCCATTTCGCGGATCCGCCGCAAGTCCGCCTACACCGCCCCGAAGGAGCGCACGCCGGTGCGCGTGGGCAGCCCCCGGTGGCTGGCGCCGCTCATGGTGGCGCTGTTCCTCGTCGGGCTCGCGTGGATTGTCGTCTACTACGTGACGCAGGCCCGCTACCCCATCGCCGGAATCGGCAACTGGAACATGGCGGTGGGCTTCGGCTTCATCCTCGCGGGCTTCGTGCTCTCGACCCAGTGGCGCTAGCCCCGTGGCGTCGCTCCCGTGGCGCTGGCCCGGTCGCGTTGACCCGGTGTCGCTGGCGGTGGCGTTGACCCTGCGGAAGGTCCGGGCCGGTCGACGCCCAGCGTGGCGCCACGAGGCATTGGGATCACGGCGCGGCGCACCGAATGACAGGCCTGTGATTCGTCCACACGTCCTGTCCACAGTGGGGACAACGCTGTCGGGATACCCCACCGCTCGCGGTGTCACACAGGGGCGGGACGCGGTGAGCCGGGCCCGGCGGTGGTGGAGCCGGCTCCGGGCCGGGCGCGGGAGCTCCGGCGGGCCGCTGCTGTACTTCTTCGGCCCGCCGCAGGTCGGCCCGTACGGCAACGCGCCGCCGCCGGCGCCGCAACCGCGGGCCTGCCCGGCGTGCGGACGGCCGTTCGACGAGCACCGCGTCGACCGCTCCACGGGCGTGACCCGCGTGCACTGTCCCGACGGGGGCTGACCGGCGTACGCGCTCGCCGGCGCACGCGACGCACACGCGCGACCGGACACCGGGGCCCGGCGTCCTCAGCCGAGCAGCTGGCTGGACCGCCACGCCACCGCGGCGACCAGTCCGGCGACGAGCACGACGCAGCCCGCCGCCTGGTACACGCTGCGACGCTGACGCGGAGCGTAGGCGATCACGGCGGCCGCGGCGGCGCCTGCGACCAGGCCGCCGAAGTGGGCCCAGACGTTCACCCGCGGCTGGAGGAGCCCAACTCCCAGCATGATCACGACGAAGACGAAGCCGTTCCGGATTTCCATGCCGAGCCGACGGTGCATGACGAGCGCGGCGCCGAACAGGCCGAACACCGCGCCCGACGCGCCGAGGGACGGCTGATTGGGCGCGCTGACGGCGTAGGACAGCACGTTGCCGCCGAGCGCCGCGACCAGGTAGACGGCGAGGAACCGGACCCGGCCGAACAGCCGCTCGATCTGCGGCCCGAGCGTCCAGAGCCAGAGCATGTTCATGCCGAGGTGGAGAACGAGACCCGAGGTCGAGTGGAGGAACGCCGCGGACAGCAGCCGGTAGACCTCACCGTCGGCCACGCCGATGGGATCCGCGCCTGTCGCGGCGAACCCGATGAGGTAGAGCGCGTCGGTGAAGCGGCGCCCCACGACGAGCTGGAGCACGAACGCCACCACGTTGACGATGACCAGGACGCGCGTGACGTAGGCGGGATCCTCACTGGTCCGCCCGCCGAACTGCGTGCGCCACTCCCGACGCCCACGGTTGCCCTCGCGCACGCAGTCGGGGCACTGGAACCCGACCGACGCCGAGACCATGCACTCGGGACAGATCGGTCGCTCGCAGCGCGTGCACCGGATGCCGGTCTCACGGTCCGCGTGGCGGTAGCACGTCGGCGTGAGCGAGGCATCCGCGGCAGAGGCACCCGTCGGGTCGGAGGTCACCGGGCTGTCCTCACCGAAGCTGTGGTCCTGTGCGCGTCACGCCGGGCGGCGCTCGATCTTCACCGAGGAGATCGTCACGTCCTCGACCGGACGGTCCGCGGCACCGGTGCGGACGGCCGCGATCTTGTCAACCACCTCGCGACCCGCGGCGTTGGCTACCTCACCGAAGATCGTGTGCTTGCGGTTGAGCCACGGCGTGGGGGCGACGGTGACGAAGAACTGCGAGCCGTTGGTGCTCGGACCGGCGTTGGCCATGGCCAGGAGGTAGGGGCGGTCGAACTGCAGCTCGGGGTGGATCTCGTCGGCGAAGCGGTAGCCGGGCCCGCCGGTGCCCGTGCCGAGCGGGTCCCCACCCTGGATCATGAATCCGCTGATGACGCGGTGGAAGACCGTGCCGCCGTAGAGCGGCTCGGACGTCTTGCGACCGGTGCGCGGGTGGACCCACTCACGGGAACCCTCGGCAAGCTCGACGAAGTTGCGCACGGTCTTGGGTGCGTGGTCCGGGAACAGCCGCACCTCGATGTCGCCGTGGTTCGTCGCCAGGGTCGCGTAGAGCTCCTCAGCCACAGACGTGCCTTCCTCGCTACAGCGGTCGCGCGAGGCCCCTCGCGCCGGTCGACTCATCCTCGCACGCACGGGCTCGCCCGTCGCTGCGGCCTGTGACCCCGTGGCCTGTGACCTCGGCCCGCGGCGTACCCGCCGGGGCGACCGTGGACCCGCGAACCGCAGCCGGCACGTCTTGTCGCCTCGACCGGCGCCCACCGCTGCGCCGTCGTGAGGGCCCTGGCGCGCCTGAGGCGCCGCATGACACCCGCGGGCCTGGGTAGGGGCGGACACGGCAACGACACGAGGCGAGGAGAGGTCGGTCATGACCACACCACGGGGAAGGTTTCTGCGAGTCGGTGCGGTGCCACCGGCTCGGACAGGGATGCAGCCGATGGGGCCGCGTGCGGCTCAGGCCAGGGCCGTCGCGGTGCTCTACGGCAACACCGCCCGGGACCGGGCGGTTGTCTGGGTGACCCCGCGGGTCACCGCCGCGCGCACCTGGGCCGCGCCGCACGCCGACGCCGCGGCCGTGTGGGCCCGCCCGCGTGCCGTCGCGGCACGGGACTGGGCGAACCCACGGGTCGAGCGTGTCGTCGACACGGCCCGCAACGACGTGTTGCCCAAGCTCGCGGCAGCCACGACGGCGGTCCTGGTCGCCAGCGCGCCCGTACGCCAGGAGGTGCTCGCGCGCAGCAGCGCGGCGGTCGCTGCCCTCAAGGGTGAGCTGGCGCCGCCACCGCCGTCGCGCCGCCGGGCACGCACTGCTCTCGTGGCGACCGGCGTGCTCGGTGCTCTCGGTGCAGGCTGGGCCGCGTGGGCCCGAAGCAGCGAGGGCTCGTCCTGGGACACCGACACGAACAGCTGGGACAGCCAGCCAGGCGGCGCCGGCCAGAGCCCGTGGCAGTCCTCCTCAGCCGGCTCGGCGTACTCCAGCTCGGGCACGTCGGAGTCGGGCATGTCGTCGGAGTCCGGTACGTCGTCGCAACCCGCCCAGGCCCCGAGCGGGACGTCGTCGTCCGGACCGTCGACCGGCGGCCCGGCCACGCCGGGCGTGACCCACGGTGACCCCGCGACCGACCTGGTGACCGCCGGCGTCCCGGGCTCGGACGACGCCGCGGCGGCCAGCCCCGACGAGGCGCTGGCGGACGCGAACAGCTCGGCCGGCGGGACGGCGCCGACCGACCCCGCCGACGCGGTGATCGACGTAACGGACGGCGGGCTCGGCGACCCCAGCGACAGGCGGGGCGAGCGCTCGCTGTGACGCGACGCCGTACGGCGGTGTGCTGAGGCCGCGCGCGCGGGCCGGTCCCCACCGGGGGCCGGCCCGTCGGCGTCTGGGAGGCGGTGCGCCTCCGGGTCAGGCGGTCTCGTCGAGGCGGGCGCGCTCCTCGTCGGTCAGGGGAAGCTCGGCGGCCGCCGCACTGTCCTTCGCGGTCTCGGGACGGCTCGACCCCGGGATGGGGACCATGACCGGCGACTTCGCGAGCAGCCAGGCGAGGCACACCGCCTGAGCGGACACGCCGTGGGCGCGGGCGACCTCCCCGAAGGCGGCGAACCTCGACCCCAGCTCCGCGGCGCCGGACATCCCGCCGAACGGGCTCCACGGCAGGAACGCCAGTCCGTGCTCCGTGCAGTACTCGAGCTCACCCTCGCTGGACCGGAAGGCTGGCGACAGCTCGTTCTGCACGGAGACAAGGGCGTCGCCGAGTACTGCCTGAGCGGTTCGGATCTGGTCGACGTCGGCGTTGGAGATGCCGACAGCACGGACCTTGCCGGCGTCGTGGAGCTCCTTCAGGGCGCCCATCGTGTCCTCATAGGGCACCTTCGGGTCCGGCCGGTGATGCTGGTAGACCCCGATCGCCTCCACGCCCAGGACGCGCAGGGACCGCTCGCAGGCTTGGCGGAGGTAGTCCGGACGACCGTCGAGGTCCCAGCCTCCTCCGGCGGTTCGGACGTGTCCGCCCTTGGTGGCGACGAGCACGTGCGAAGTGTCGGCACCGTAGGAGCGCAGCGCCTCGGCGACGACCCGCTCGTTGTGCCCCATCGAGTTTTCGTCCGGCGCGTAGGCGTCAGCGGTGTCGATCAGCGTCATGCCGGCGTCCAGCGCCGCGTGGACGGTCGCCGTGGCGCGTTCGGGGTCGACGTCCTGGCGGGACAGGTGCATGGCGCCGAGGCCGATGGCCGAGACTTCGACGGAGCCGATGTGTCGTGTCTGCATGGGCGTCAGCATGCCCCACATGCGTTGCGATCACGTCGGGCCCGCACGCCGGTGCCAGCGGGAGAGCGTCCTCGCCCGTGCGCGGCGCGGCGAGGGAAGCAGGAGCGATCCAGGCCGTTCACGCCGCAGGCGCGACGAGGACCGCAGTCGAGACGAGCGGAATCGAACCCCTAACCCCCCGCCTTTCAAAGATCACCACTTGAGTTCAGGGACGTACGCGATGGTCTTGCACCAGCACGGTGAGGCTCGTGAGCGTAGACCGAGGGTCGAGGCAGCGCCGTTCCATCCAGGGGTGGAGGCGGCGCCTGGCCAGTGCAGCCTCCTCGCCGAGCAGTTCGACAGGCTAGTGGCGCGTGTAGTTAGTTGATTTACGGTTGGTGGTCTGGGACGATGAGGCATGGCGAATCGTCCTGCGCCGGCGTTGGCGCTGCGTGAGGGTGACCGGGAAGAGCTGTGTCGGGGAACGCGGTCCAGCGCCG
>JALYMU010000091.1 GCA_030773595.1 Actinomycetota bacterium
CGGTGCGGTCCGAGGCCTCGCGGACGCGCAGGTATGCGGTCGCGTGGTCCTCGTGGGCCCCGTGGCTGAAGTTGAGCCGGGCGACGTCCATCCCCGACTCGACGAGGGCGGTGATCTGCTCGGAAGATCTGGTGGCGGGACCGAGGGTGCAGACGATCTTCGCGCGGCGGGACATGGCGAGAACGCTAGAACATCGCGATCCTCCGGATCGCACCGCGGCCAGCAGCCGTGCCCCCCGCTTCGTTGAGCCGCTGCGTCGTGCCTGTGCGGGACCCTGCGGGCCCCACTCGGCACGACCGTGCTCGCCAGCCCCCGTGCGGTCCGGAGGACCCCGAGATCATTGCGGATGATCCGGAGGATCTCAGTGTTATCGCAGGGCAACCGCCGTGGGGGTCACCGGACGCGGCAGCATCGAGTTCCCGGTGAGCCAGGTGTCGGCCGCGGCCGCGGCCGCCCGGCCCTCGGCGATGGCCCACACGATCAGCGACTGACCGCGCCCCATGTCGCCGGCGACGAAGACCCCGGGCAGCGACGCCATGAACTCCTTGTCGCGAACGACGTTGCCGCGTCCGTCGACCTCGACGCCCAGGGCGTCCACGAGCCCCTCGCGCTGGGCGCCGGTGAAGCCCATGGCGAGGAACACCAGGTCCGCAGGGAGCTCCCGTTCGCTGCCCTCGATCTTCTGGAACCGGCCGTCCACCCGCTCGACGTCGTGGAGGAGCAGTGCCCGCACCCGGCCGCGGGCGGGGCCCTCCTCGTGACCCAGGAAGCGCTCGGTGTTGACCGAGTACAGCCGCTCGCCGCCCTCCTCGTGCGCCGACGAGACCCGCATGATCATCGGGTAGGTCGGCCACGGGTTGCTGTCCTGGGCGCGGCGGTCCGGCGGCGCCGGCATGATCTCCAGCTGGGTCACCGAGGCGGCGCCCTGGCGGTGCGCGGTGCCCAGGCAGTCGGCCCCGGTGTCCCCGCCGCCGATGATCACCACGTGCTTGCCGTGGGCGTCGATCGGGGGGTCGTCGAGCTCGCCCAGGGCCTGCAGGTTGCCGTAGGGCAGGTACTCCATGGCGAAGTGGATGCCGGCGAGCTCGCGGCCGGGAGCCGGCAGGTCACGGCCCACGGTGGCACCACCGGAGAGGACGAGGGCGTCGAACTCGGCCCGGAGCGCCTCGGTGGTCAGGTCGCCGTCCTTGGTGCCCCCGACGTCGACGCCCGTGACGAAGCGGGTGCCCTCGGCGCGCATCTGGTCCAGCCGCCGGTCGAGCACGGCCTTCTCCATCTTGAACTCAGGGATGCCGTACCGGAGGAGTCCCCCGATGCGGTCGGCCCGCTCGAAGACGGTCACGTCGTGCCCGGCCCGGGTCAGCTGCTGGGCGGCGGCCAGCCCCGCGGGGCCGGAGCCGATGACGGCGACCTTCTTCCCGGTCCGCTCGGCAGGGTTCTGCGGCTGCACCCAGCCCTCGACGTACGCGCGGTCGATGATCTCCCACTCGATCTGCTTGATCGTGACCGGCGCCTCCTGCAGGTTCAGCACGCAGGAGCCCTCGCACGGGGCCGGGCACAGCTTCCCGGTGAACTCCGGGAAGTTGTTCGTCGAGTGCAGCCGCTCGATCGCCTCGTGCCAGTCGTCGCGGCGGGCGAGGTCGTTCCACTCGGGGATGAGGTTGGCCACCGGGCAGGCGTGGTGGCAGAACGGGATGCCGCAGTCCATGCAGCGCGCGGCCTGCTTGCGCACCGCGCCGACCGGGAAGACCTCGTCCTCACCCGTCTCCCGGGTGAGGTAGACGTCCTTCCAGTCCAGAATCCGGATGTCGACCGGACGGCGCGGCGGGAGCTCCCGCTCGTACTTCAGGAATCCGGTGGTGTCAGCCACGAGCTGCCTCCTTCTGCGCGAGTGCCGTGGGCCGTTCGGTTCGGTAACGCGGCTCACCCACGAGCGGCCTCCATCACTGCGAGATCGACGTCTGTCCCGTTCGCTTCGGCCATCCGCTGCGCGTCCAGCGCGCGGCGGTAGTCGCGCGGCATGATCACGCTGAACTGCTCGGACCAGCGGCCCCAGTCGGCCAGCAGGGCATGGGCGACCGGCGACTCGGTGTCGGCCGCGTAGCGCACGAGGACGTCGCGCAGCCACTGGGACGACTCACCGTCCAGGGGGTCGACGTCGACCATCTCGCTGTTCACCCGGTGGCGGGCGAGGTCCAGCACGTATCCGATGCCGCCCGACATGCCGGCCGCGATGTTGCGCCCGGTCGCACCGAGGATGACCGCCCGGCCACCGGTCATGTACTCCAGGGCGTGGTCGCCGACCCCCTCGACGACGGCCAGGGCGCCGGAGTTGCGGACGCAGAACCGCTCCCCCACCCGGCCCCGCAGGAAGATCTCTCCGCCGGTGGCGCCGTACCCGATGACGTTGCCGGCGAGGACGTTGTCCTCGGCGGCGAAGGTCGCCTCTCGGGAGGGACGGACGACGATCCGGCCGCCGGAGAGCCCCTTGCCCACGTAGTCGTTCGCGTCGCCGAACAGACGCATGGTGATGCCCCGCGGGAGGAAGGCCCCGAACGACTGACCGGCTGACCCGCCGAAGGTGAGGTCGATCGTGCCGTCCGGCAGGCCCTCGCCGCCGAAGCGGCGGGTGACCATCGACCCGAGCATGGTGCCGACGGTGCGGTTGACGTTGCGCACCGGCAGCTCGAGCGTCACCGGCCGCGCATCCAGCAGCGCCCCCTCGCACAGCTGGATGAGGGTCTGGTCCAGCGCCACGTCCAGTCCGTGGTCCTGGTCGCGCACCTTCCGCAGTGGCGCCCCCTCGGGCAGCTCCGGCACGACCAGTAGTGGCGCGAGGTCCAGGCCCGAGGCCTTCCAGTGGTCGACCGCCTGGCGGGTGTCGAGCAGCTCGGCGTGCCCGATCGCCTCGTCGAGCGAGCGGAAGCCCAGCTTCGCGAGGTACTGGCGCACCTGCTCGGCCAGGAACTCGAAGAAGGTGACGACGAACTCCGGCCGCCCGGTGAACCTCTTGCGCAGCTCCGGGTTCTGCGTGGCCACGCCGACCGGGCAGGTGTCCAGGTGACAGACCCGCATCATGATGCAGCCGGAGACGATCAGCGGGGCGGTCGCGAAGCCGTACTCCTCGGCGCCCAGCAGCGCCGCGATGATCACGTCGCGGCCGGTCTTCATCTGCCCGTCGGCCTGGACGACGATCCGATCCCGCAGCCCGTTGGCCAGCAGCGTCTGCTGCGTCTCGGCCAGGCCCAGCTCCCACGGCCCTCCGGCGTGCTTGAGGCTGGTGAGCGGGGACGCGCCCGTGCCGCCGTCGTGCCCGCTGATGAGGACGACGTCGGCGTGCGCCTTGGAGACACCCGCCGCAACGGTGCCCACACCGACCTCGGCAACGAGCTTGACGTGCACTCGCGCGCTCGGGTTGGCGTTCTTGAGGTCGTGGATGAGCTGGGCGAGGTCCTCGATGGAGTAGATGTCGTGGTGCGGTGGCGGGGAGATCAGACCGACGCCGGGCGTGGAGTGCCGGGTCTTGGCGATCCACGGGTAGACCTTGTGCCCCGGTAGCTGGCCGCCCTCGCCGGGCTTGGCTCCCTGCGCCATCTTGATCTGGATGTCGTCGGCGTTGGTCAGGTAGTCCGAGGTGACGCCGAAGCGACCCGAGGCCACCTGCTTGATGGCGCTGCGCCGCTCCGGGTCGTGCAGCCGTTCCTCGTCCTCGCCGCCCTCACCGGTGTTGGACTTCGCCCCCAGCCGGTTCATCGCGATGGCGAGCGTCTCGTGCGCCTCCCGCGAGATCGAGCCGTAGGACATGGCCCCGGTGGAGAAGCGCCGCACGATCGCGGAGACCGGCTCCACCTCCTCGATCGGCACCGGCGGCCGCAGGCCCGCGCGGAACTCGAACAGCCCTCGCAGCGTCATCAGCCGCGCGGACTGCTCGTCGACTCGGGCGGCGTAGGCCTTGAAGACGTCGTAGCGGCGGGCCCGCGTCGAGTGCTGGAGGCGGAAGACCGTCTCCGGGTCGAACAGGTGCGGCTCACCGTCGCGGCGCCATTGGTACTCCCCGCCCGTCTCGAGGCGACGGTGGCGGTTCGCCGCGTCGTTGGTCGGGTACGCCGAGCGGTGCCGCTTGGCGACCTCCTCGGCCAGGACGTCGAGCCCGACACCGCCCAGCCGCGAGACCGTCCCGGTGAAGTACCGGTCGACGAGGTCCTGGGAGAGCCCGAGCGCCTCGAAGACCTGGGCACCGCGGTAGGACGCGACGGTGGAGATGCCCATCTTGGACATCACCTTGAGCACACCCTTGCCCAGCGCCTTGATCAGGTTGCGGACCGCCTTGTCGCACGTCAGCCCCTCGAGCACGCCCTCGGAGACGAGGTCCTCGACGCTTTCCATCGCAAGGTAGGGGTTGACCGCGGCCGCGCCGTAGCCGATGAGCACCGCGACCTGGTGGACCTCCCGGACGTCACCTGCCTCGACGATCAGACCGACCTGGGTGCGCGTGCGCTCGCGGATGAGGTGGTGGTGCACCGCGCTGGTGAGCAGCAGTGACGGGATGGGCGCCCACTCGGCGTTGGAGTCACGGTCGGAGAGGACGACGAAGCGTGCGCCGTCGGCGATCGCGGCGGAGACCTCGGCGCAGATCTCGTCCAGGCGGCGCTCGAGCTCCTTCCCGCCGCCGGCGACGCGGTAGAGGCCCTTGACTCGCGTCGTCGCGAACCCCGGCAGGTCGCCGTCCCGGTTGATGTGCGAGATCTTCGCGAGCTCGTCGTTGTCGATCACCGGGAAGGGCAGCTCCACCTGCCGGCAGTGGGCCGGCGTGGCGGTGAGCAGGTTGTGCTCCGGACCCATGACCGTGCCGAGGGAGGTCACCAGCTCCTCGCGGATGGCGTCCAGCGGCGGGTTCGTGACCTGGGCGAAGAGCTGGGTGAAGTAGTCGAAGAGCAGCCGCGGCCGGGTCGAGAGCACCGCGATCGGCGTGTCGGTGCCCATCGAGCCGATCGGCTCGGCGCCGCTGCGCGCCATGGGCGCGAGGAGCAGGCGCAGCTCCTCCTCGGTGTAGCCGAAGGTGCGCTGGCGGCGGGTGACCGAGGCGTGGGTGTGTACCACGTGCTCGCGGTCGGGCAGGTCCTCCAGGCGCATCAGACCGGCGTGCAGCCAGTCGTCGTACGGCGCGGCGGCCGCCAGCTCGGACTTGATCTCCTCGTCGTCGACGATCCGGCCGTGCTCGGTGTCGACGAGAAACATCCGGCCCGGTTGCAGGCGACCCTTGCGCACGATGCTCGACGGCTCGAGGGCGAGCACGCCGACCTCACTGGCCAGGACGACGAGCCCGTCGTCGGTCACCCAGTACCGCGCGGGGCGCAGCCCGTTGCGGTCGAGGACCGCGCCGATCAGGGTGCCGTCGGTGAAGGTCACGCAGGCCGGTCCGTCCCACGGCTCCATGCACGTCGAGTGGAACTCGTAGAACGCCCGGCGGGCGGGATCCATCTCGCCGTGGTTCTCCCACGCCTCGGGAATCATCATGAGGACGGCGTGCGGCAGTGAGCGGCCGCCGAGGTGGAGAAGCTCGAGCACCTCGTCGAAGGATGCCGAGTCGCTGGCGCCCGGCGTGCAGATCGGGAACAGCCGGGACAGGTCCCCGGGGATCACGTCGCTGACGAGCTGGCTCTCCCGAGCCTGCATCCAGTTCCGGTTGCCCTTGACCGTGTTGATCTCGCCGTTGTGCGCGATGAAGCGGTAGGGGTGGGCGAGCGGCCACGAGGGGAACGTGTTGGTCGAAAAGCGGGAGTGGACCAGGGCGAGTTCCGACACGACCCGCTCGTCGGACAGGTCCGGGAAGAACGGCTCCAGCTGCCCGGTGGTCAGCATGCCCTTGTAGACCACGGTCCGGGCCGACAGCGAGGCGAAGTAGGTGCCGGTCTCGCGCTCGGCGCGCTTGCGCAGGCAGAAGGCCATCCGCTCCAGCGCCATGCCGACGACGCGCGGGCCGGCGGCCGTGACGAACAACTGCCGGAACTGCGGCATCACGGCATGGGCGGTCGCACCCACCAGCGAGGGCGTCGTCGGCAGGTCGCGCCAGCCCAGAACGGCGAGGCCCTCCTCCGCCGCGATCGACTCGATGGCGGCCACGGCGCTGGCGGCCTCCGCCCCCTCGACGGGAAGGAACGCGGTGCCGACGGCGTAGGCGCCGCGGGCCGGCAGGTCGAAGTGGACCACGCCGCGGTAGAAGGCGTCGGGGACCTGGAGCAGGATGCCGGCGCCGTCGCCGGAGTCGGGCTCGCTGCCGGACGCTCCGCGGTGCTCGAGGTTGCGCAGGGCGGTCAGCGCCTTGTCCACGATGTCGTGAGAGGCCTGGCCGGTGAGGGTGGCGACGAACGCGACACCGCAGGCATCGTGCTCGTTGGCACCGTCGTAGAGACCTTCGGACCGGATCACCGGAGGCCAGGCAGATGTCGGCGCTGTGGACGGCATTCGCGTCGTCCCTTCGGGCTGGAGCGTGGGAGGGACGACGCTGGCCCTGAGATACAGCCAATGTACCGAACGTGCCTGACGTTTTCGACGGGCTCGCGACGCACCGGCACAGTTGCGTGCACCACGTCGTGGGCGTGGCGAGGGGGACAGCGGGACAGCGGTCGCGCGGCGGACGCCGGCGTCAGCCCAGGCTCGCGCCGACCAGCCCGCCGATGCCATAGGTGAGGACGGCGGCCAGCCCGCCGAGGACCGCCTGGCGCAGCCCGCCGTACCACCAGCGGGTCGTCGTGACCCGGGAGACGACCGCCCCGCACGCGAACAGCGCTAGCACGGACAACACGAGCGCGGGCACGACGCCGCGTGCTCCCGCGAGGTAGGGCAGCACTGGGACGACCGCACCGGCCGCGAACGAGGTGAACGACGACACGGCCGCGACTGTCGGGGACGGGAGGTTCCCTGGATCGACGCCGAGCTCCTCGCGCGCGTGAACCTCCAGTGCCCGCTCCGGGTCGACGGAGAGCTGGCGGGCGACCTCGCGCGCCGTCGAAGGTTCGACGCCGCGACCCATGTAGAGCCGGGCGAGCTCCTCCTGCTCGGCGAGCGGGCGCCGCGTGATCTCCTGCCGCTCGACCTCGATCTCGGCGCGGGCGAGCTCCGCCTGCGATGCGACCGAGGTGTACTCCCCCGCAGCCATCGAGAAGGCGCCGGCGGCGAGGCCGGCCAGCCCGGCAAGGACGATCGAGTTCCGGCCGGCGCCGCCACCTGCCAGGCCGGCGATCAACGCGGCGTTGGACACCAGCCCGTCCATCGCGCCGAACACCGCGGGACGCAGCCAGCCCCCGGTGACGTCGCGGTGCGCGTGGTCGATCTCGGCGTTGTCGTGCTCGGTCACGACGCCGCTTCGCTCGTCGCCTCGTTGCTCGCCTCGGCCGGAGCGTCGCCGGGCTCCACCGTGGTGGGGTCCTCCCGACCGGGCCGCAGCCGGGCGGACAGGACGAAGTAGACGACCGCGCCGGTGAACACGACGACGCTGGTCAGGACGTTGAGGCGAACGCCGAGGACGCGTTCGGCGTCGTCGATGCGCAACGCCTCGATCCAGACGCGTCCGGCGGTGTAGGCCGCGACGTACAGCGCGAACGCGCGCCCGTGCCCGAGGCGGAACCGCCGGTCGGCCCACAGCACCAACCCCGCGACGCCGAGGTTCCAGAAGAACTCGTAGAGAAACGCCGGATGGAAGGTCTCGTTGCCGAGGTAGCCCTCCGGCCGGTGCTCGGGCTCGATCTCGAGCGCCCACGGCAAGGTCGTCGGGCGCCCGAACAGCTCCTGGTTGAACCAGTTCCCCCACCGGCCGATCGCCTGTGCGACGGCGAGACCAGGGGCGACCGCGTCACCGAACGCGGGCAGCGGGATGCCGCGACGGCGGCACGCGATCCACGCACCGACGCCACCGAGCGCCACGGCGCCCCAGATGCCGAGCCCGCCACGCCAGATCTGCAGCGCCCGCACGGGGTCGCCGCCCTCGCCGAAGTACGCGTCGGGGCTGGAGATGACGTGGTAGAGCCGACCGCCGACGATGCCGAAGGGCACGGCCCACACGGCGACGTCGCCGACGGTCCCGGCCCGCCCGCCGCGGGCCTGCCACCGGCGGTCGGTCATCAGGACGGCGACGACGATGCCCGCGATGATGCACAGCGCGTAGGCACGGATCGGCAGCGGTCCGAGGTGCCAGACTCCCTGGTCGGGACTCGGCAGCGACGCGAGGTCGGCGAGGGCAGCCGATGCGCTCATGCCGCCTCCACGAGCCGGGCTAGGTCTTGCCGGAGGTCCGCCACGGGCGTCGGCGAGGTCCAGACGACCCGGCCCCGCCCGCCGGCGTCGAACCCGAACAGCGGCGTGCCGTGGTCGACCGCGTAGCCACCACCCGGCAGCTTGCGCGCGCCCTCCAGAGATACGTCGAGATGGTCCGCCCCGTCCGCGACGACCGCCTCGGGCGCCGTGAGCCCGACGTAGGCCGGGTCGAACCGGTCGAGGTAGTCCCGCAGGACCTCGGGGGTGTCCCGAGCGGGGTCGGTGGTGATGAAGACGACCCGCACGGCGTCACGGACGCCCGGGCCGGCGCGGCGCAGCGCCACCGCCGTCTCGGCGAGGACGGTGTTGCAGATGTCGGGGCAGTGCGTGTAGCCGAAGAAGACGACGGTCGCGTCCCCTTCGCCGGCCGCCGCGACGGTGGTCCGCCACCCTTCGGTGTCGATGAACGTGCCGCCCGGAAGGGTGTACGGCGGGT
Organism: Actinomycetota bacterium; assembly: GCA_030773595.1. Classification (GTDB taxonomy): domain Bacteria; phylum Actinomycetota; class Actinomycetes; order JALYMU01; family JALYMU01; genus JALYMU01. The sequence goes on from JALYMU010000091.1 coordinate 8,750, forward strand.
CGAGTGTGCCGCCGTGGAAGCCGCCGGCGTGTGCCGTGCCCTCGACCGTCGCGACAGCTCCGCCACTGCCGGCGGGCGCGGCGCAGGCGGTCAGGGCGGTGGCCGTGGCGGGGCCGGCGGCCACGGCGGGCAGGACACGGGCCACGTTCAGGTCCTCGCGACGGCCGACGGCGCGCGTACGCCCTCGGCGAGCTCGGCGGCCAGCCGGCGTACGGCGTCGACGCCCGCGGCAGTGTCGGGGGCGTCCAGCAGGCAGCGCACGAACGCCGACCCCACGATGACGCCGTCGGCGTAGGCCGCCACCTCGGCCGCCTGTGTCCCCGAGGAGACGCCGAGGCCTACGCACACCGGGATGTCGGTCGCGGCCCGGGTCCGCTCGACGAGGGCCGCCGCCGCGCCACCGACCGCGGCACGCGCACCCGTCACTCCCATCGTGGAGGCGGCGTAGACGAAGCCGCGGCAGTGCCCGACGGTGTAGCGAATCCGCTCGTCGGTCGAGGACGGGGCCACGAGGAAGATGCGGTCCAAGCCCTCGGCGTCGGTCGCCGCGAGCCAGGGCGCCGCCTCGTCCGGCGTGAGGTCAGGAGTGATCACGCCGGACCCGCCCGCGGCGGCGAGCTCGCGGGTGAACCGCTCGACGCCGTAGCGCTCGACGGGGTTCCAGTAGGACATGACCAGCGCCGCCGCACCGGTCCCCGCGACCGCCTCGACCGTGCGCAGGACGTCTGTGGTCGTGCAACCCTGGCGCAGGGCCGCGTCGACCGCCGCCTGGATCGTCGGGCCGTCCATCAGCGGGTCGGAGTAGGGCAGACCGACCTCGACGATGTCCACGCCGCCGTCGACCATGGCGGTCATAGCCTCGGCGGCTCCCTCGACCGTCGGGTAACCCGCCGGCAGGTAGCCGACGAGCGCGGCCCGCCCCTCGGAGCGCGCCGACGCGAGCACCTCGCTCAGCCGGCTCACCAGCCCTCCCCCCCGCTCTCCTCGACCGGAACCTCCGTGACGGCCTCGGCCGCCTCGACGATCTCCTCGTCACTGAGCACGCCGAACCAGCGCGCCGCCGTGTCGACGTCCTTGTCACCGCGGCCGGACAGGTTCACCAGGACCACGCCGTCGGGGCCGAGCTCGCGGCCCACGCGCAGGGCGCCCGCGAGCGCGTGCGAGCTCTCGATGGCCGGGAGGATGCCCTCGGTGCGGCACAGCAGCCGGAAGGCCTCCATCGCCTCGGCGTCGGTGATCGGCTCGTACGTCGCACGCCCGCTGTCGTGCAGCCACGCGTGCTCGGGCCCCACGCCCGGGTAGTCCAGCCCGGCGCTGATCGAGTGCGACTCGATCGTCTGGCCCATCTCGTCCTGCAGCAGGTAGGAGCGCGCGCCGTGCAGCACACCGGGTGCACCGCCGGTGAGCGTGGCCGCGTGCCGGCCGGTGTCGACGCCGTCACCACCGGCCTCGAAGCCGTAGAGCCGGACGTCGTGGTCGCCGAGGAAGGCGTGGAAGATGCCGATCGCATTCGAGCCGCCCCCGACGCAGGCGGCGACCGCGTCCGGCAGCCGGCCGACACGCTCGAGCACCTGCGCGCGCGCCTCGAGGCCGATCACGCGGTGGAAGTCGCGGACCATGACGGGGAACGGGTGCGGCCCCGCGACGGTGCCGAGCAGGTAGTGGGTCGAGTCGACGTTGGTCACCCAGTCGCGCATCGCCTCGTTGATCGCGTCCTTGAGCGTGCGGCTGCCCGTGCCGACAGGGACGACGTCGGCGCCGAGCAACCGCATCCGCGCGACGTTGAGGGCCTGGCGGCGGGTGTCCTCCTCACCCATGTAGACGACGCACTCGAGACCGAGCAGCGCGCACGCGGTCGCGGTCGCGACGCCGTGCTGGCCGGCGCCGGTCTCGGCGATGACCCGGGTTTTGCCCATGCGTCGGGTGAGCAGCGCCTGCCCGAGGACGTTGTTGATCTTGTGCGAGCCGGTGTGGTTGAGGTCCTCGCGCTTGAGCAGGACCCGGGCGCCCCCGGCGTGCTCGCTGAACCGCGCCGCCTCCGTCACGGGGCTGGGACGGCCCGTGTAGTCGCGCAGCAGGCCGTCGAGCTCGGTCCGGAACGACTCGTCCCGGCACGCCTCGTCGTACGCCGTGGTCAGCTCGTCGAGCGCGGCCATGAGCGCCTCGGGGACGAAGCGTCCGCCGTACGGGCCGAAGTGGCCAGTGGCATCGGGCTGGGCGCCGGCAGGTGTTGCGACGTCGTTCCTGGCATCGGTGGTCGTCATGACCGTCACCGCCGTTGCTTGAGCGCGGGATGGGCACCGGCGGCGACGAGGTCGGCCACGGCAGCGCGCGGCTCCTTGCCGGTGACGAGCGTCTCGCCGACGAGGACCGCGTCGGCGCCCGCCCGGGCGTAGTCGATCACATCGTGTGGCCCACGGACGCCCGACTCCGCGATGCGGACCACGCCGTCCGGGATGCGCGGGGCCAGGCGGGCGAAGACGTCGCGGTCGACCTGGAGTGTCCGAAGGTTGCGCGCGTTGACCCCGACCACCTGGGCGCCTGCATCGGCGGCGCGGTCGACCTCCTCGCCGGTGTGCACCTCGACGAGCGGGGTCATCCCGAGCGAGACGGTCCGCTCGATCAGCGAGACGAGGGCGTTCTGCTCGAGTGCGGCGACGATGAGCAGGCACAGGTCCGCACCGTGTGCGCGCGCCTCCCACAGCTGATAGCTGCTGACGACGAAGTCCTTGCGCAGGACCGGCACGTCCACGGCGGCTCGAACGGCGGCGAGGTCCTCGAGCGTCCCGCCGAAACGGCGCTGCTCAGTCAGGACGCTGATCGCGGCCGCGCCACCGGCCTCGTAGTCGCGGGCGAGCGCCGCGGGGTCGGAGATCGCGGCGAGCGCGCCCTTGCTGGGACTGGAGCGCTTGACCTCGGCGATGACGCACACACCGCGCTGGCGAAGCTGGCTCAGGACGGGCTTCGCGTCCGGGCAGCGGGCAGCCCGCTCCTTGAGCGTGTCGAGCGGCACGCGCTCCTGACGCTCGGCCAGGTCTTCCCGCACCCCGGCAAGGATCTCGTCGAGCACGCTCACGCGGTCATCTCCTCGTCCGTGTGCGCCGGGTCCGCCGCGCGACCCGACCCGGGTCGGCCCCGGTGCGGGTCAGGGTAGCCGTCACCGCCGACACCCCCGACGGCAGGCACCGGCCGCAACCCCGCTCCACGCAGCGCCCGGCTTCGTCGTCACGGCGCGAGGACCGCGCCGAAAGCGGTGTTGCGCACGACCCAGAACACCGCCACGAGGACCAGCAACGCCCACAGCCACGCGGGGTGCGCCGCGGTCGTCACGACGGTGCCGCGCAGCCGCCGGCGGCTCCAGCGCAGCCACAGCCAGGCCAACAGCGGCAGCGCACTGACCGTCAGCACGTTGAGGTCCACCGCTGCCACGGGGTTCCCGCGCGTCAGCGCGTGGAGCGCCCGCAACCACCCGCAGCCGGGACACTGCAGGCCGGTCAGGGCAAGGAAGGGGCACGTCGGGTAGTGGCCCGGCTCGTTCGGGTCGAGCGCACCGACGACGAGCACCGCACCCGCGGCGGCTGCGACGCCGGCCGGCGC
>JALYMU010000092.1 GCA_030773595.1 Actinomycetota bacterium
GCGTGGAGCCGGGTGAGCGCAGCGGGAGCTCGCCGGGGTCGCGGCCGGTGCCGACGCTCGCGGGCGAGGTGCGCGGCAGCGTGCTGCTGTTCGCGTTCGCGCTCCTGGTGACCCTGGGCGCCACGGCGGCTGCCCGCGTGCTCGCCGGCCTCGCGCCCTGAGGGGCCGGACGTGACCGAGGGCCCAACGGAGATCGGGGGCCCAGGGGAGGCGGGGGGCCCAGAGCAGCCGCGGCAGCCCGCGCCGGCCCACGTGCCGGTGATGCTCGACCGGGTCCTCGAGCTGCTCGCTCCTGCTGCCTCGCGGCCGGGGGCCGTGGTCGTGGACGCGACGCTCGGGCTCGGCGGCCACACCGAGGCGCTGCTCGCCGCGCACCCGGACCTCACGGTCGTCGGTCTCGACCGCGACCCGGAGGCGCTCGCGCTGGCCCGGGCCCGCCTGGCGCCGTACGGCGACCGCGTGCGCACCGTCCACACGGTCTACGACCGCATCGGGGAGGTGCTGGAGGAGGTCCTCGGCGACCGCCGGACACCACGCGTTCACGGAGTGCTGCTCGATCTCGGCGTGTCATCCCTGCAACTCGACGCCGCTCAGCGAGGCTTCGCCTATGCGCAGGACGCCCCGCTGGACATGCGCATGGACCAGTCCCGCGGCGTGACGGCGGCCGACGTGCTCAACACCTACCCGGTCCCGCGGCTCGCGCGGGTGATCCGGGACTACGGCGAGGAGCGGTTCGCGCTGCGCGTCGCCCAGGCGGTCGGGCGCGAGCGTGTCAACCGGCCGCTGGACTCGACGGCGAGGCTCGCCGAGATCGTCCGCGACGCGATCCCGGCGGCGACGCGACGCACCGGCGGGCATCCCGCCAAACGGACGTTCCAGGCGCTACGTATCGAGGTCAACGGCGAGCTCGCCGCCCTCGAGGCGGCCGTGCCCGCCGCAGTCGACGCACTTGCGGTCGGCGGGCGGATCGTCGTGCTCAGCTACCAGTCGTTGGAGGACCGTCTCGTGAAGCGGGCGCTGACCGCGCGCTCCAGGTCGACCGCCCCGCCGGACCTCCCGGTGGTGCCCGACTCCGCCGCGCCGGAGCTGCGGCTCCTGACGCGGGGGGCGGAGGCCCCCGACGAGGGGGAGCTCGCCAGGAACCCGAGGTCGGCGTCCGCCCGGCTGCGCGCCGCGGAGCGCGTGCGGGAGGCGTCGTGAGCGCGCTGCCCGCGGAGTCCGACGACGCCACGTACGACGACGTGCGCGCTGTGCCGGTCGCGCCGACGCCGGCGGTGCCCGCTCCGGCGCGAACCCGCCGGGCCGGGCTGCACGTGGTGCCGGCCGTACGCCGGAGCAGTGCGCCACTCGCGCCGTTCGTCGCGGTCGTGACCGGGCTGCTCGTCCTCGGCCTCGCCGCGCTCCTCGGCCTGAACACGCTGCTGGCGCAGGACGCGTTCCGCATCCACGACCTGCGGCAGGCGAACGCCCGCCTCAGCGAGCGGGAGCAGGCGCTGGGTCGCGAGCTGACCGCGCTGGAGTCGCCGGCGACCCTGGCCGAGCGGGCCGAGGCGCTCGGGATGCTGCCGAGCGGCACGCCGCTGTTCCTCCGGCTGCCCGACGGGGCCGTGCTCGGGGCGGCGCCGGAGGGGGAGCAGGGGTCGGCCGACTCCGACGCGCTCGCCGCGGTGGAGGCCGCCGGCGACGAGCCGGTCGCGGCCGAGGGCTCTGCGTCCGAGGGCTCTGCGTCCGAGGGTGCGGCGTCCGGGGAGGGCTCGGCGCAGGCCCCTGAGGCGGAGGGCGCAGAGCAGAGCTCGGGCGAGGGCGCGACGGCGGAGCAGGCTGCCGAGGGCTCCGACGCCCAGTCGGAGTCGGGGCCGGAGTCGGCGTCGGAGTCCGCCGACGCCGGGTCCGCCGACGGAACCGCCGCTGACGAGGACGACTCCGCCGGGGCGGGCCGGGAGGCCGACTCCAGCGCCCCTGACGACGACGAGACAGGCGACGACGAGACAGGCGAGGACAGCCCATGAGCCCGTCACTGCCGTCCGAGCCGGCCGCGCGACGCCGGCGCCCACGGCCGCCGGTCGGCCC
>JALYMU010000093.1 GCA_030773595.1 Actinomycetota bacterium
CGATGCCGGGGATCGCCACGCGCCGGCGTCCGAGCGTGTCCGACAGCGGCCCGGCGAGGAACAGCGCGGGCACCAGCCCTGCGGCGTACGTCCCGAACAGGGCGGTGAGCACCTGGGGCGACACGTCGAGGCGCTGCTGGTAGATGAGCAGCAGCGGCGTGGGCACGTTCGTGCCGGCGGCGACGGCGAACAGCGCGAAGACGGCCCGCCGCCAGGCGACGGCGGGACGGGCGTTGTGGGCCTGCCGTCGTACGGGCACCGCACCTCCATGCCGCCGGCGGCAGGCGACACGGCCACGGGCAGGTACTAGCTGATGTGACTCCAGATGTCATCCGGGCTGCCGCGGGACATTCGAAGGCCCTGCGTCAGCGCGGCCACAGCACAAGCTGTGTGCAGCGGAACAGCGCCACAGGCCTGTCCTCGCCGTCGGGGATCACGGTTGCATCCCAGATCTGCGTCGATCTGCCGCAGTGCACGCGGAAGGCTCGCCCGACGAGCGCGCCGTCGCGCACCGCCCGCACCAGGCTCGTCGTCAGGTCGACGGTGGTGAATCCCGTGGCGCCGTCCGGCAGTGACGTCACGCACCCGTAACCGCACAGCGTGTCAGCGAGGGCGACGACGCTGGCCGCGTGAACGAACCCGTTCGGCGCGAACAGGTCCGGCCGGATCGGCAGCCGCCCGGTCACCTCGCCGTCCGCCCAGTCGACGATCTCGATCCCGAGCAGTCCGGGAAGGAAACCCGCGCCTATCTCGTTGAGGCTAGCCGCGCTGCGGGGGACATCGGCAGGCGACTGGCCGAACCCCTTCGTCACTGTGCCAGTCAATCACGTGCATGCCATGCCCTCGAACTGGTGGAGCGCGGCCTTCTGAACGTCGCGAGGGCCGGTCGTCCATTCCGCAGCTGCCTGGGACCGCCCGCCTGGCCCTGCACGCCTCGGGTGCTCAGTCACGCGGCGCAACATGGCTGGCGGCCACGGGAAGCGCTGCTCCGACGGCCCGCGTTCAAGCTGGGCTGATGAAGCAGCCAGGGGTCCAGCGCCGTCGAGGCGTCCGGTCCGTTACCCCCGGCGTGCCCCTTCGAGGGGCAGGAAGCGGTGAATCAGGGCAATCAGCGGTCACCACACGATCATCACGCCGGAGGAGGATAAGAAGCCTGACCTGCGGAATCGCCGACCAGAGTGGGAAAGCGGGCGACGGGAAGCGAACCCGCGTTCAGCTTGGGAAGCTGCGCCGAACGTCTCCGCGCGCGTGCGCTGATGTAAAGAAACCGCTGCTCACAGGCTTGATCTGTTCCGGAGGCGTTCGCGAGCGTGCGCAGTCGTGCCCGCTGATCGGGCACGTAGCGGGCACGCCTACCCTCTGTGATGCCGAAGTCGGTCGCGGGGCATCTGATCGAGCCGGTCAGCGTGTTTGCATCGCTGACGCTCACCGGCGCCGAGGTGAGGAACGGCCTTACGCTCGCTCAACCCACGATGCTGACGCTCCAGCCGCCACCAGGGCGGTAAGACGGTCAACAACAGCAGCAATGAAGCCCGTGCAGGCAGCGCCCATCCACCACGGCGGTCGCCATGGTCGGGCCTCCCGCCTGGAGCGTGGACGAGACACGGTCGGCACGGCGGGCGGGCCCAGGTGCTGCCGAGGGTGACACCGGGAGGCGCCTGCGACAACGCCTCGGGCGGGCCAGCGGGGGTCGGGTCCGCAGGGCCGGTCCGCCCCTGACGTCCGAGCCACCGTCAGTAAGCGTTCTCTCACGTGACCTGCGCGGCCACACGGGCAGGATGAACAGCGTCTGAACGCACCGCTGACGTCCGGAGACTCTGTGCGAGCCCTGTTCTACTCCCACGACGGGCAGGGGCTCGGGCACGTCCGGCGCAACCTGGCGGTGGCGGACGCGCTCACGCGGCTCGACCCCGCGGCCTCGGTGCTCGTGGTCTGCAGCACCGACCACGTCGACAGCCTCGTCGTTCCCCCCCGGGTCGACATCCTCAAGCTCCCCGGCCTGCGCAAGGTCACGAACAGCTCCTACGCCGCCCGTCGCCTGCCGATGACCGGCGGGGAGACGTCGGCGCTGCGCTCGGCGCTCATCGCCTCGGCTACGGCCACCTTCGCCCCGCAGGTCCTGCTGTCCGACAAGCACCCGCATGGCGCGCACGGCGAGTTGCGCGCCGCGCTGGCGGTGCTCAAGGCCGCCGGCGGTCGCGCGGTCCTGGGCTTGCGCGACATCCTGGACGACCCTGCGACCGTGCGAGCCGAGTGGCGGGCCACCGGGGTGCTCGACGCCGTCGCCGCCGACTACGACCGTGTCCTCGTCTACGGCAACCGCAGCGTGCTCGACCCGGCCGAGGTCTACGGCATGACGGCTCCGGTGCGGCGGATGGTCCGCTACTGCGGCTACGTCGCCAACACGCCGCCGGCGCACGACGGCGCCCCGTTGTGCACGCCGGACGGACGCCCGGTCGTGTTAGCCACCGCGGGGGGAGGCGATGACGGCTTCACCGTGCTGTCCGCCTTCGTGGAAGCCTCACGCGGTGCGCCGTGGCACCCGGTCGTGGTCAGCGGCACCGGCCTCGACGAGCGCGACCAGGTGTCTCTGCAGGAACGCGTTGCCGAGCTCGGCGGCACCTTCCACCGCTTCGTGCGCAACCTGCCCGTGCACTTCCCCTCCGTGGCCGCTCTGGTCTGCATGGGCGGCTACAACACGACCACCGAGGCCGTCCGCGCGTGCGTCCCGACGGTGGTCGTCCCGCGCGTCCAGCCGCGCCAGGAGCAGCTGATCCGGGCCCGCGCCTTCGCCGAGTTGGGGCTGGTGCGCACCGTGCACCCCGAGGACGTGTCCCGGGGACGGCTCGGCCCGGCCGTGCTGGCGGCCATGGGGGACTCGCGGCCGCGCATCGCCGAGCAGGTCGCGCGCTCGATCGACGTCGACGGCGCCGAGCGTGCCGCCGCGGAGCTGCTGTCGGTGTCCGCGCCGGGCGCTGAGGCGATGGCGTACGGCGCTGCGGTCGAGACGCCGGCGGAGCGGGTCGATGTCGCCGTCTGAGGGTCGCCGTACCGCGTACGTCCTGAAGATGTACCCGAGGTTCTCGGAGACCTTCATCGTCAACGAGGTGCTGGCCGCGGAGGCCGCCGGTGAGGACGTCGAGATCTTCTCGCTGCGACCGCCTGCCGACGGCCGCTTCCACGAGTCGCTCGCGCAGGTGCGCGCACCGGTCACCTACTTGCGCTCGTCGGGCCTGCGGGCGGGCGACGTCTGGGCCTGCCTGGCGCACGCCCATGCCGAGTTGCCAGGTCTGTCCCGTTGCCTCGACGAGCTGCTGCGGGCCTCCGTCGTGGACGCCGTGCAGGCGCTCGAGCTCGCGCGGCTCGTCCGGACCCGGGGCATCACTCACCTGCACGCGCACTTCGCGTCCGTCGCGACGACCGTGGCTCGCCTGGCGTCGCTGCTGACCGGCGTGCCGTTCACCTTCACCGCCCACGCCAAGGACATCTTCCACGAGTCGGTCGAGCCCGCCGACGTGGCGCGCAAGCTCGCTGACGCCTCGGCCGTCGTGACCGTGAGCGACTACAACCTGGCCTTCCTGCGCGAGACCTACGGACCGGCAGCCGATGTCGTCACGCGCGTCTACAACGGCCTCGACCTCGAGCGCTTCGCCTACTCCTCGCCGGCCGAGCGCCCGCCTGTCATCGCGGCCGTCGGGCGGCTGGTGGAGAAGAAGGGGTTCGCCGACCTCGTCGACGCGACAGCACTGCTGGTGGCCGACGGACGCGACGTGCGCCTGGACCTCGTGGGCACCGGGCCCTTGGAAACCTCGCTCCGCGAGCAGGTGCGCGCCCTCGGCCTGCAGGACGTCGTACGGATGCCGGGGCCGCTGCCGCAAGGACAGGTGCGCGAGGTGGTGTCCGGCGCCGCCGTTTTCGCCGCGCCCTGCGTCGTCGGCAATGACGGCAACCGGGACGGCCTCCCGACGGTGCTGCTCGAGGCGATGGCGTTGGGTACCCCCTGCGTGGCCACGCCGGTGACCGGCATTCCCGAGGCGGTGCGCGACGGTGAGACGGGCCTGCTGGTTCCGGAGGGCGACTCGGTCGCGCTGGCCGGCGCCCTCGGCCGGCTGCTCGACGACGCCGGGCTGCGGGTGCGCCTCGCCGAGCGGGCGCGGCTGCTGGTGGAGGAGGAGTTCGACGCTGCGCGCGCTGCGGTGACGCTTCGGCGCCTGTTCGCGGGCACTTCCGTCGGAGCGGCGCTCAGCGGGTCGGGAGCCCGCACGTGAGGGTGGCCTACGTCTGCACCGACCCCGGGATTCCGGTCTTCGGCAGCAAGGGCGCGTCGGTGCACGCCCAGTCCGTGCTGCGTGCCCTCGTGGCGCGGGGCGCCGAGGTCGACCTGCTGACACCGCGCCCCGGAGGTTTGGCGCCCGAGGATCTGCGCGGCGTGCGCGTCCACGAGCTGCCGGCCGTGCCGAAGGGGATGACGGCCGACCGAGAGTTGGCCGCCCGCGACAGCGACGCGACCGTCGCAGACGTCCTGGCACGCTTGCACGGCGCAGGACCGCTCGACGTCGTGTACGAGCGGTACTCGCTGTGGGGACGGACGTCGACCGCGTGGGCGGCGGATGCCGGCGTGCCCTCCGTGCTCGAGGTCAACGCGCCGCTGGTCGACGAGCAAGCCGCGCACCGCGAGCTGGCCGGACGCGCCGCGGCCGAGCGGGTCGCCGAGGCCGCGCTGTCGGCAGCCACTGCCACCGTGTGCGTGAGCGACGAGGTCGCCGTGTGGGCGCGCATTCGCTCGGCGCGGCCCGAGCGCGTGCACGTCGTCCCCAACGGCGTCGACGTCGGCCGCATCACCCCGTCGTCGCGGCCGGTCGCGACCGCCGACGCCGGGCCACTCACCGTCGGCTTCGTCGGGACGCTCAAGCCCTGGCACGGCGTGGAGTTGCTTCTCGACGCGCTGGTGCTGCTCGAGGCCGAGGTCCCGGGCGCCCACCGGGTGCTGTTGGTCGGCGACGGCCCGCAGGCGCCGCTGCTGCGCGAGCGCGCCGTCGGCCTGGGCCTGTCGCACCTGGTGGAGCTGACCGGCGCGGTCGCGCCCGCCGACGTCCCGGCGTTGCTGCACCGGATGGACATCGCCGTCGCGCCCTACCCGGCGCTCGAGCCGTTCTACTTCTCGCCGCTCAAGGTCTACGAGTACCTCGCCGCCGGCCTGCCGGTCGTCGCCAGCCGCATCGGGCAGGTCGGCGCGGTGCTCGACGACGGCCGGCTGGGCGTCCTGGTCGAGCC
>JALYMU010000094.1 GCA_030773595.1 Actinomycetota bacterium
ACCGTGTCCGAGCCGTCCAGCACCACGGCGGAGGAGCGCAGCACGGCCAGCACGTCCCCCACGCCGGCCGGGACGGCGGGCACGGGCGTCGGGGGCGCGACCGACCGCTCGGCCTCGCTGGCGCGGAAGGCGACGACCGCGGCACCGCCGGTGAACAGGCCGACGGCGCCGGCGAAGGCGGCGAGCAGGCTGGGGTCCACGCCAGAAAGCGTAGGGGCGGGACGGGTCGCGTCGCGTCCGCGGAACGGCTCGGCACCGCATCGTCGGGCGAAGTTCACCCGTGTGACCGGAGTCGTTCACGTCCGCCTGCGACGGTTCCCCCCACGACGGAGGAGAGGTATGCGCGACTACTACCACGAGATGCTGGACGAGGTCGGGGCCCGGCTGGTCGAGATGACCCGGCTCGCCGGGGCGGCGATGTCGCGCGCGTCGACGGCGTTGCTCGAGGCGGACCTCGCCCTGGCGGAGGTGGTCATCACGGGCGACGAGGACCTGGACCGGCTCCAGCGCGACCTCGAGGAGCGGACGTATGACCTGCTCGCCCGCCAGCAGCCGGTCGCGACGGACCTGCGCCTGCTCGTCACGAGCCTGCGGATGAGCGCGGACCTGGAGCGGATGGGTGACCTGGCGCGCCACGTGGCGAAGGTGACGCGGCTGCGCTACCCCGACTGCGCCGTCCCCGCCGACGTCCGGGAGTCGGTGGCCGAGATGGGCGCGGTCGCCGTACGGATGGCGGCGAAGGCTGCGCGGGTGATCGACGCCAAGGACGTCGAGGCCGCGCTCGAGCTTGAGCGCGACGACGACGAGATGGACCGGCTGCACCGCGCGCTGTTCACCGCGCTGCTCGACGAGCGGCGCCCGCACAGCATCGAGGCGGCGATCGACGTGACCCTCATGGGGCGCTACTACGAGCGCTTCGCCGACCACGCCGTCTCGGTCGGTAGGCGGGAGGTCTTTCTCGTCACCGGCGAGCGGCCGGAGGAGGCGGCGCTCCCAGCGGTCTGACGAAGCTGGAGCCGACGCAGCGGCCGAGCCGGGTCCCGAGCTGCCGGGCGCGGGGTCCTCTCGGGGGAGGCGCCGACCCCGGCGCGGTCTACCGGCCCTGGTTCTTCACCGCGTCGATGGCGGCCGCGGCGGCCTCGGGGTCGAGGTACTCCCCGCCCGCCTGGACCGGGCGCATCGACTCGTCGAGGGAGTACACCAGCGGGATCCCGGTGGGGATGTTCAGCGCGGCGATGGCCTCGTCGGAGATGCCGTCGAGGTGCTTGACGAGCGCGCGCAGTGAGTTGCCGTGCGCCGCGACCAGGACGGTGCGGCCGGTCCGCAGGTCGCCGACGATCTCGTCGTACCAGTAGGGCAGCATGCGTCCGACGACGTCCTTGAGGCACTCCGTTCGCGGCAGCAGCTCCGGCGGAAGGCCGGCGTAGCGCGGGTCGCCGGCCTGGGAGAACTCGTCGTCGTCGGCGATCGGCGGCGGCGGGGTGTCGTAGCTGCGCCGCCACAGCTGGAACTGCTCCTCGCCGAACTCCGCGAGCGTCTGCTTCTTGTCCTTGCCCTGCAGCGCGCCGTAGTGGCGCTCGTTGAGCCGCCAGGTCCGGCGTACGGGCACCCAGTGGCGGCCGCAGCGGTCCAGCGCGGCCTGGGAGGTGCGGATCGCACGGCGGAGCACGGAGGTGTGCACGACGTCGGGGAGCAGCCCCCGCTCGCCCAGCAGCTCGCCGCCGCGGGCGGCCTCGGTCTCCCCCTTGGGCGTGAGGTCCACGTCGACCCAGCCGGTGAACAGGTTCTTGGCGTTCCACTCGCTCTCGCCGTGGCGGAGCAGGACCAGCGTGTACGGCGCGTCAGGCATGGCGGCCAGCCTATCGACGGCGCGTCGAGCGCCCGGCGGCGGGAAAACCGGTCGCGTCGAGCGGCCTTCCTGCGGTAAGTTTCGCTGTGCCGCCGCGGTCGTTACAGGGCCAGCGCGGCAGGACATCTCGCGCGACACCAAGGGGGCTGGCTTGACCGCCGTACGCCGGGCCGTGGCCGAGAGCGTCGGCGGCCTGCCGGCGGCGTTCTGGTGGCTGTGGCTCGGGACGCTGGTCAACCGCGCCGGCGGGTTCGTCCTGATCTTTCTCGCGTTCTACCTGACCTCCGAGCTGGGCTACTCCGCCGCCTTCGCCGGCCTCGTGCTGGGGCTGTTCGGGCTGGGCAGCGCGCTGGCGGCGGTCGTCGGCGGCGTCCTCGCCGACCGGATCGGGCGGCGTCCCACGATCCTCGGCGCGCACCTCGCGACGAGCGCGGTGATGGCCTCGCTGGCTCTGGCGCAGTCGAAGCCGGTCATCGCCGTCGGCGCGTTCCTGCTGGGGCTGGCGAGCAACGCGGTCCGCCCGGCGAGCTCGGCGATGATGGCCGACATCGTCGCGCCCGAGGACCGGTCGCGCGCCTTCGCCCTGCAGTACTGGGCGATCAACCTCGGCTTCGCGGTGGCCCCGGTGCTCGGCGGGCTGCTGGCGGGCCTGGGCTACGAGACGCTCTTCCTCGTCGACGCGGCGACGACCTTGGTGACCGCCCTACTCGTGTGGGCCAAGGTGCCGGAGTCGCATCCGGACGGCGTGGTGGGGCTCCGTCGTGGGGCTGGTGAGCCGGCCACGAGCGGCTCGCTCGCCGACGTCGTCCGTGACCGCGTGTTCATGTCGTTTCTGCTGCTCAACTTTTTCGTCGCGTTCGTGTTCATGCAGCACGTGGTGACGCTACCGCTGGCGATGGAGCGCGACGGTCTCTCGCCGACGGCGTACGGCGCGGTCATGTCCGTCAACGGCATCCTGATCGTGCTGGTCACCGTGCCCGTCAGCCGCTGGCTGCAGCGCTTCGCGCCGGCTCGGGTGCTGGCGCTCGCCGCGGTGCTCATGGGAGCGGGTTTCGCCTCCACCGCCCTCGCGGACACCGCGGCCGTCTACGCCATGACCGTCGCCGTCTGGACGATCAGCGAGATCCTCGGCGCACCGGTCTCGACGACGGTGGTGGCCGAGCTCTCACCGGCGGCGCTGCGCGGGCGATACCAGGGAATGTTCACCCTGTCCTGGAGCGCGGCGAGCGCCGCGGCACCGGTCGCGGGTGGCTGGGTGTTCGACCGGTACGGCGAGACGGCGCTCTGGTCGATCTGCGGCGTGGTGGGGCTGCTGTGCGCACTGGGCAACCTCACGCTCGCCGGAGCCCGGGAGGCGAGGCTGGCCGAGCTGGCTGCGGCGGATCACGATGCCGTCACGGGAGTCAAGGCCCCGCCGCCGCGCGAGCCCGAGGACGCCGCCGTCGAGCAGCTCGCGGAGGGGGAGCCGACGACGGCTCCCCCACCGGACCGCGTGGCGTCGGGTGCGACGGACTGATGCTCGGAGGTCCACCACCGCACGTGACGCAGGTGCAAGGACGCAGCCGCCGGGTCGGCCCACGAGGCCGGCGGACTCGGCGGCTGCGCCGGCGAAGGTGACCCCTACAACCAGTCGACGCGCAGGTCGACCCTCGCGGCTGCGCTTCTGGCCTCCGCCTGCAGCTGCTCAGGCCGCTGCTCCAGCTCCGCGAGTCGGTCGACGTTGGCCGACCGGAACTTCTGGAGCGGCTGGTCGATCGACTGCATGAGGTCACGATGCGCCTCTGTGCGGCAGCGCGCGTCGGCCACAGCCGCGCGGCGCTCAGCCGCTGTCGCCTCATTCGGAGCGAGTCGTCGGTTGACGAAGGACGTGACGAAAGAGTCCCGGTCCTCCCGGACATCATGCCCGAGCGACTCCATGCACTGGCGGTAGCGCCCGTCTCCTGCCGACGGGGTGACGGCCACACGCGAGTCGACGAGCCGGTGGAGCTCCGCGTCGAGTTCCGGATCGAGGGGGCCGGGGGCCCGCATCTGTACCTTCTCTTCACACGCCGACTGTTCCGACGCAGACGCAGCCCGCCCGTCCCACCGCTTGCCGGGCCTGACCTCCGCCGCGACGACGTCCGGCGTCTCGAACCCACGCAACGATGCGGCCCCCTCGTCAACAGGCAGGAGTGCGGCCTGCCAACCCGCCGGCGGAGGGGAAGCGTCGGTGGCGTCGAGAAACGGTCCCGCGACGTGCCTCAGTCCCTCGGCCTGGAGGCAGTCGGCGACCCCCTCGTGGAACTCGACATAGGCGAGAACCTCGAGAGCCTGGCGGGCGAGAGGCGACCCCCACGTGAGCTCGTACAGCTGGTGCACCGCCTGCTCGATGGCTGCGCTGGGGCGAGGCTCTCGACCCGGCGCCCCGGCCACCGCCTCCCCACAGCCGACCAGGAGCGTGCTCGCCACAAGCACCATCGGCGCGCCCACACTGGTTCTCCACATCGCGCAGGTCCCCTTTGTCGTTGCTGCTCGACGATCCGTCCAACCCACCGAGCCCAGTCGCGTCGCGTGCGACAGGCAGGCCCTCGCGTCACGCCCGAGGAGCCCTGGTCAGCGCGCCTGGCGTGGACGAGGCACCGTCCCACAGTGCGTGCGCGGGCTTGATCGGCTTCACCGCATCGTGACGGTCGCGGTCGAGCGGCTGGCCGACGAGGAGCCGAGCACGACTCCGCCGCCGAGCACGGTTACCTGACGGGGGCGGACAGCACGGAGGGGCGGGCACCCGGGTCTCCCCGAGCGCCCGCCCCTCGCGAGGACTGGACGTCAGACGGTCACGGGATGACCGACTGGACGACCACGTCGCCCGCCCCGATCAGGACGTCCGTGTTCGTCCGGACCTGCACGGCACCGAGGAGGACCCGGCCGTCCGCCGGCGCGGCCTTCGCCGTCACCGTCCCGGGCACCGTCCAGCTCGCGCCGCCGGCCCGCGCTGCGTTCGCGTCGGTGAGGGCCACCGTGCCGAACGCCGTGTTAGCGAACACGTCCACGTAGTCGTATTTGGTGCTGCCCTCGGGCACTGCGTAGCCGTCGACGAGGACCATCCACCGACCCGCTGCCGGCCTGGCGACGGTCACCGACTCCTCGCTGTCACCGTCGGCCGCCTGCCCGGCGAGCACGCAGGTGTCGCTCGTGCAGTTGAAGACGAAAAGGTCCAGGTCGGCGCCCTTGTCGCTGGTGTTGCCGATGGTCGCGCGCAGCGAGGTCGAGCCCGGCGTCACCTCGACGTCGTACTCCTGCTGGGCGAGGTGCCCGATCGAGGCCCGGTCGCGCTTAGCGCTACCGAGGTCCGTGCCGACGGCGCGGCCGGTGAACGGCCCGTACAAGTTCGACAGCGTGTAGGAGCGGCTCACCGCCACGTTCGCCTGCGCCGAGGTGATCGTGTCGGGGTTCGGCGAGACCGTGGCCCCCAGGATGGACGCGGTGAGCGTGAACTCCGCCGCCGGCACGTCCGAGGTGCGGCGTGCCTCGACCGCGACCTCCCACACGCCGGGCGTCGGGTTGCTCGTGGTGCGGCTGAGTGGGTTGCAGCTCCCGGTCACGACGGGGCTGTAGCAGTTGATCGTGGAGTTGGAGTCCACGCCCAGGCCGAAGGGGTGGAAGCGGAGGAACCGGACCTGCCCGCCACCCGGCTGGTTGAAGTCGCCGGACAGGTCGACCTTGAACGCCGGGGTGTTGGCCGGGACCTTGAAGAAGAAGCTGGTGGACTGGTTCCGGTGGGCCGTGCCCTTCTTCGTGACGGTGTACCCGTTCCCCTCGGTGAACTGGTCCGCTGCGACCACGGTGTTCATCGTCTGGAAGTCGACACCGGCGGTGCCGGCGTCGTCCAGGTTGAGGATGGCCGAGTGGATGCCGCTGGTGGCCGGCGTGACCGCCACCGAGTACGACACCGGCGTGTTGAGCGGCAGGGAGACGGTGCCCGCAGAGGTGAACGTGCCGTCGTTGCCGACCCAGCGAGCGGTGTAGGTCCGCGAGCCGCTGCCGCCGGAGGTGCGGGTGAAGGTGTAGGTGCGGGTGTACGAGTCGCCCGCCGTCACGCCCTCGCGGTCGTAGATGCCCTGGCCGAAGCCCGGCGTCGCGAGGAACCCGGACAGCGTGGTGTTGACCGCCACCTTCGACGAGATCTGGACCGTCTTGATGTTCGTCTTCAGCAGGTCCCACGCGGCGCCGACCTGCATCAGGCCGTTGCCCTGCTCGTAGGCGCCGTAGTTGTCGAGGAACCGGGCGGACGAGGTGATCGCCTGGCGCAGCTGCGCCGGCTGGACCTGGGCGCCCGACTGCTTGGCCGCGCTGACCAGGAGCGCCGCAGCGCCGGCGGCCTGCGGCGACGCCATGGACGTCCCGTTGAACATCGCGTAGCCGGGCGGGAGGGCGTAGGTGCCGGGCACCGGACCGCCCGCCTGCCAGGTCGGCACGGTCGAGATCGCCGAACCCGGGGCCACGATCTGCGGCTTGAAGCCGCCGTCCTCGCGCGGACCGCGGGAGGAGTACGGGTGGAGGTTGTCGATGCGGGCCGAGTCCGACCCGTAGTTGCTCCGCCACGTCGCCTTGGTGATGTAGGAGCCGACGCTGACCACCTTCGAGGCCGCCGACGGGTCGCCGATCGTGTTCAGCCCCGCGCCGCTGTTGCCCGCGGAGATGAACATCTGCACGTTGTACTGCTCGATCAGCCGGTCGTAGATCACCGCGCGGGTGTTGTTACCGTCGTTGAGGGCCGGGAGGCCGCCGATCGACATGTTGATCACGTCGACGTTGCCCTGCTTGGCGATGAAGGTCATGCCCTCGATGAGCGCGTGCGCGGTGCAACCGGAGATGAAGAGGCACACGCGGACGGACTTGACCTTCGCACCGGGCGCCGCACCGGACATCTCGCCGCCGAACATGCCGTTCGCGGCGGTGATGCCCGCCACGTGCGTGCCGTGCGCACCGGAGACGATGCCGATGTTGACGACCTTGTTCTTGCCGTCGGTCTGCACGACGAACGGCATCGACTCCTTGACGCCGGTCGCCGGGTCGTCAGTCCCGAACGTGCCGATGTCGTAGCGCTTCGCGTAGTCCTGCATCGCCTGCTCGTCCGCGAAGGACGCGTTCTGGTTCGTGTCGACCCAGACGGTGCCGGCAGCCGCGTCCCACAGGACCGGGAAGGTGCCCTTGCTACCGGCCCGGTTGCCGTCACGGTTGACGTCGCTGCCGACCTCGCCGCCGAGGCGCGGGTCACGCTCGTCGAAGACGCCGATCCGGTAGCTGCCGGCGGCGGGAGCCGTGTAGGTGACCGTCTTGTACGTGAACGTCGCGCCCAAGACCTGGTCCTGCATGTTCACCCAGGTCGGGTCGCCGTCGGTGAACGGGTCGGTCGCGGTGACCGACTCGGTGACCTTGCGCTCGCCGGTCGTGGTGGTCCGCAGCGCGGGGTGGTCGAGGTCGACGCCCGAGTCGACGATCGCGATCGTCGTCCCCCGACCGTCCCAGGTGGGGTGCGCCGCGGTGAACGCGGCCGCCCCGGTGTCGCCCACGGGCATGTACGGGTTGTCGCGCGGCGTCGCCGCGCTCGGCGGCGTCTGGGGCGTCGGCGCGACGGCGCCCTCGGGACCGGGCGTCGGGTCGCCGAGCGGGATCGTCTCGTCGAGGTCCGCGGCGACTACTCCGGCGATGTTGGCGGCCGCCTCCACCTTGCCGATCGGGACCACGGCGCGGATGTAGCTGACGTCGTCGTCGCGCTTGCTGACCTTCGCGCCGAGGCTGGTCAGCGCGCTGACGACGGACGCGTTCTTCCCGCCGGCGGACGCCAGGAGGAGGGTGACCTCCTTCGCGCCGCTCGCCTTCGCGGCGGCGAGCAGCTCACGGTCGTGCTTGCCGATCTGCGAGCGCTTCGCCGGTGCCGCCGACGCGGGGGTGCCGGCGAGGGCGACCGCGCCGCTGCTCATCAGCAGCGCGGCAGCGGTGAGAGCGACGGACTTGGCGCTCAGCCGCTGGAGGGGGGACTTGGGCACAGAGGGTCCCTTCGGGGCGTGGGGGGCCTAGGAACGATGGCTCACCGTGCTTGCCCGGTCAACCGCCAGCACGTACGAATGTCTGCGTCAAGCCCCCGCCGCGCGAGGATCTGGCGTCGCCCCGGGCACGTCGCCGCGAGAACGGCACCCGGGCCCGTCAGCAGCGGGGCGTCGTGACAGTGCCAGCGGCGTGCAGCCGGGGGCCTGGGGGGCCGACACCGCCGGTCGAGGACGTCACCGACGCCGGTCGACCTTGTGCGCAGCCGCCTGCGCGAGCGGCTTCACCACGAGCAGGTCCACATCGACGTGCGGCGGGCGTGTCACGCACCACGCCACACAGTCGGCGACGTCGTCGGCGGTGAGGGGCTCGGCGACACCCTCGTAGACGGCAGCGGCCCGGTCGGCGTCGCCACGGAACCGGTGCAGCGCGAACTCGTCCGTCGCCACCATTCCCGGTGCGATCTCGGTCACCCGCACCGGCTCGCCGCACAGCTCGAGGCGCAGCGTCTCGACCAGGGCTGCGACGCCGTGCTTCGCCGCCGTGTAGCCGGCACCGCCCTCGTAGACGACGCGCCCCGCCGTACTGCCCATGACGACGACGTGCCCGCCCGCACTGGAGCGCAGCGCCGGCAGCAGCGCCTTCGTCACCCGCAACGTCCCCAGCACGTTGACGTCGTACATCCAGCGCCAGTCCTCGACGTCGGCCTCGGCGATCGGGTCCAGGCCGCGCGCGCCGCCGGCGTTGTTGACCAGCACCGCGCACTCCGGCACCGCCTCGGCGAGCGCGGCGACCGACTCGTCCGAGGTCACGTCGAGCTCGACGGCCCGGCCCCCGATCTCCGCGGCGAGGGCCTGCAGCCGGTCCAGCCGCCGCGCGCCGGCCACCACGTCGTAGCCCTCGGCGGCCAGGCGGCGGGCGGTCGCCGCGCCGATCCCGCTGCTCGCCCCGGTCAC
>JALYMU010000095.1 GCA_030773595.1 Actinomycetota bacterium
CGGTGATCACCTCGTCGCCGCCTCGGGACATTTCGCCGCGGTACCTGTCGCAGGAGGAACGGATCGCGATCGCCGACCGCCGCCGCGCCGGCTGGACGGTTCGCGCGATCGCCCGCGAGGGTTCCAGAAGCTCCTCTCACCACCCCCGCCCACCGTCCGCGCTACCTTGCCTCCACGAGATCAAGAAGGCGCCGCGTTGCGACGATCACTCGAATCCGCCGCCGTCACGGTGGGTCCATTCAGGTGACACGGCCTGTCTCACGACCACCCGTGCCGGCAACCCTATGGCTCAGCCGAGCGTCTGCACGGTGACGTAGTCGACGACCATCTCCCCACCCGAGGCGGTGGCCCGGGTCGGGCTGCCCGGCCAGCCGCCGCCGATGGCGACGTTGAGGATGATGAAATAGCCGTGGTCGAAGGCGTTGGACCAAGTCGTCGCGTCGAACTGGCTCGCGTTGACCGAGTGGAACTGCACGCCGTCGACGTACCATCGCACCGTCTCGGGGCTCGCGCTGCGGTCCCACTCCACGCGATAGGTGTGGAACGCCTGCTGCAACGTCGGGGAGAAGCCGGTGCGGCTGTTGCCGATTCCGTTCGTCTCGTTGCACGGGCCGCCGGGCGAGGTGCCGCAGTGGAGGGTGCCGTACACCGTGTTGACGCCGTTGATGTTCTCCATGGCGTCCAGCTCACCTATGCCGGGCCAGTTCTGGTAGTTGCCGCGGAAAGGCGCGCCGAGCATCCAGAAGGCCGGCCAGTAGCCCTGGGCCGCGCTCCCGGTCAGGTTCGGCAGCTGGATCCGCGCCTCGAACGCGAGAACCTGGCCGGGCCCGGGGCGGAAGTCCGTCCGCTGGGTCTCGATGCGCCCGGACGTCCACCGCCCGGCTCGATCGCGCAGCGCGCGGATGCGGAGGTTGCCCGCGCCGTCCTGGTACACGTTGGAGGTGCTGTCGGTCATGGTCTCGACCTCGCCCGTGCCCCACTTCGGCGCGCCGCCGGGGTAGCTGGTGCCGATGTCGTAGATCCAGTTCGCGCTGTCGACCTTCGTCCCCGAGGCACCTGCGAAGTCGTCGGCCCAGACCGTCGTCCAGCCGGATGCGGGCGCGGGGAGGGAAGCGCCGGCGGAGGAAGCGCCGACGACGGGAAGCGAGGCTGCTGCGCCGACACACATGGCGAGCAGGGCCCGGCGGGCGCGAATGCGCAGGACGCGAGGCGTGGCATGGGTGGTGCGTTGGCGCATCGGGACCTCCGTCGTCGGAGCGGGGCGGGCCGCCACGAACTCGGCGCCCGGGCTGTGAGAGCGATCTCACGACCTGTTTTCCCCCGAGCGCGACTCGGTCAATCCTGTCGGTTTCGAGTTCTGTCGGGCACCACACCTCGAGGACCACGCCGCCCACCGAGGCGCAAGGCGACGAGCGCGACGACGCTTCCGACGATGCCTGCCGCAGCCCACGTCGGCGCGCCCGAGCGCGGGTCGGAGGGCTCCGCTGCTCCCTCGATGGGTGCGCGGATACCGGGTGGATCGAGGCGGGCGACCTCCGCGACCGGCGCGGTCGGCGAGCACGCGCTGTCGCGGAGGCCGCCGGCTTCGGCCTCGCTGACGAAGAAGGTGTACGTCTCGCCGTCGATGTACTCGCGATCCCCGGACGAACCCACGTCGTAGCCCAGCTTCCCGCCGATAACCACAACTTCCGGTGGGAGGTTCCGCCCGTGCCACACGTCGATCACTCGGACCTCGGCAGCACGGTCGCGGTTGCTCGTGTCCACCACCTCGCCGACGAACACGAGCTCGTGGTCCTCGAGTCGCAATGGCTGAGTCGGCGCGGCGCAGGAAGCGGCGGCTGGTAGAGGCGCGCAAGGACGACGGCGAAGACAGCCGCTCCGGCGGCGAGTGCGCGGGTCATCATGCGCCTGTGACGTCGTACGGCCGGAGATGGTTCCGCTACGACGCACCGCCCGCGCGACGACATACCGTCGTTCCACCACCGCAGCCTCACACCTCGCCGCCCGCCGATGACGTCGACGCCACGTTCCGCGGAGGAGGCGCGACACACTCGCGACGTCGCCGGAGGTCGCCGCCGATCGTCATGCCGGGAGTACCGGGGCTGAAGGGGGTCGGGGCCACAACCCTCCGGCCCCGCCACGACGCGCACGCGGGACCTGCCCGGCGCAGGCCTGGCGCGAGGCGCACCCGCGGGGCGGAACGTCGGCGGTGCTGTGACGTCCGAGTGCTCGACACGGTGGAATGGCGCAGCAGCGGGGTCCGGGATGTTCCGCCGTACAGGAGAAGCGTTGTGGCGTTCACGGCGGTCACCGCGGCGCTCACCGGCTGCGGCTGGCAGATGAGCGTGACGGATCCGCCGGCCGGCGGGCGACGGGCACGGCGCAGGGTCCCTCGACAGGCGGTTGGACCTCCTGCCCGGACGCGTGGGTGACGGCGAGCCGTTCACCACGGGGGCGAGCCGGGCCTCGCCCTGCTGCCGGAGGACGTCAGGCCCGTCACGGCAGTGACGTGCACCCGCGAGGAGCGGGAGCGGCCCCGCGGAGGCCTCGACGCGGTGCTCGTGGAGCGCCGCACCGGCGACGTGACGGCGCTGGTCGCAGCGCTGCGCGTGCCCTCCGTGCAGCGCACCGACGGCGCCTGCACGGCGGACCTTCCCGTGGTGCGCTGGGTCGCGCTCGTCGACGGCGCGGGCCGGTGGGTCCGTCCCGGGGTGCCCACCGACGCGTGCGGCAAGGTCCGGCCAGGAGGTGCACGCGGCGGTCAAGCAGCTGAGCCTTCGCGAGGTGGCTGTCTCGCCGGTCGGCGTGCTCTCGCCGGAAGCGGCGGAAGCGGGGTGCGAGCAGCACGTGACCGACATGGTGGCCAACGTGTCGGCGCTCGAGGCCTCGGCCGTCGCCGCGGAACCCCAGGGCGTTCCGGGAGGGGTCGGCCGGGCCGGGGAGGTCCCGCTGTGCCGCTACGCGGTTCCGGCAGAGGAGCGCGGCAGTGACAAGCCGCAAGGCGCCTTCGGCGAGCGGCGCAGTGCTGTCCCCGGGGGCACGCGCCTCCCTCGTCCAGGCATTGGCGGGCACAGCGACGCGGGAGGACAGCGACCAGGTGAGCTCTCGCTTCGCCCGAGTCAGCCCCCGCGACTCTCGTCGGATCTGTTCGTGGAGCTCGACGGGTGCCGGCGGGCCTACCTGAGCACCGCGGACGGCGTCGAGCGGGCGCTCGTGCAGGCGGGTTCCCCCTCCTGGGGCTGGTCTCGCCCTCCGCGGGCTGAGCCGGCCGCCTCCTGCGCTGAGACAGGCGCAATGACGCCCCAGCTTGAACTTTCCGTCGCAACAGCGGCGGACCGGCTCGCACGTTCGCCGGCGCAGTGGCCGTCGCTCGTGCTTTCGACGGCAGGCGGCCTCCGCCGGAGCCGGCCGGTCAGCGCCCGCCACTGACGTCGAGCATCGTCCCGGTGACGTAGGAGGAGGCCCCTGAGGCCAGCCAGAGAATCGCCTCGGCCACCTCCTCGGCCTCACCGCCCCGGCCCATCGGCACGGTCGCCGCAAGCCGGTCCACCCGACCGGGCTCACCACCGGCGGCATGGATCTCGGTGCGGATGAGACCCGGACGGACGCCGTTGACCCGCACGCCGTCGTCGGCGACCTCACGGGCGAGACCGACCGTGAAGGCGTCCAGCGCCGCCTTCGACGCCGCATAGTCGACGTACTCGCCGGCTCCGCCGAGGACGGCGGCTCGGGAGGACACGTTCACGATCGCTCCGCCGACGCCTCCGCGAGCGACTGACATGCACCGCACCGCCTCCCGTGCGCACAGGAACGCGCCCACCACGTTGACGTCGAGGATGCGGCGGATGCGATCCGCGTCGAGGTCGGCCACCCGCGATTGACGGTCGAGGATGCCGGCATTGTTGACGAGGACGTCCAGTCGGCCCAGCTCCCGGTGCACCCGCTCGAACAGCGCAACGACGTCCGACTCGACGGACACGTCCGTCTGGACCGCGAGTGCTCGCGCACCCACGCCTCGACACCCACGCACGACCTCGTCGGCGGCGCCCTTTCGACCGGCGTAGCTCAGGCAGACGTCGTACCCGCGGGCCGCAGCCAACTGCGCGGTCGACGCGCCGATCCCTCTGCTGCCGCCGGTGACGAGCAGGACTGGTCGCATGGCGCGACCCTATCCGCGCCCGACCGCGCGGCAGGCGCCGAACACAGGTGTGCGGTACGACAAAGGGCGGCCCGGAGTCCCCCGGACCGCCCTCGTCGTCGTGCTGGAACTTCTCGCTGCCGCTGGGCTCGTCAGAAGTCGCTGCCTACCCGACTTCTTCCTCACCTCGCTGGCGCTCGGCTCGTCAGAAGTCCATGCCGCCCATGTCGCCGCCACCCGGGGCCGCTGCCGCGCCGGCCTTTTCCGGCTTGTCGGCGATGACAGCCTCCGTGGTGAGGAAGAGCGCGGCGATCGACGCGGCGTTCTGCAGCGCAGAGCGGGTGACCTTCGCCGGGTCGATGATGCCCGAGGCGATGAGGTCGACGTACTCCCCCGTGGCGGCGTCGAGACCGTGACCGGCCTCGAGGTGGCGCACCTTCTCCGCCACGACGCCGCCCTCGAGACCGGCGTTGATCGCGATCTGCTTGAGCGGAGCCTCGAGCGCCGACTTCACGATCAGCGCACCGGTGAGCTCGTCACCCTCCAGGTCGAGCTTCTCGAACGCCTGCTGGCCGGCCTGGAGCAGCGCCACGCCGCCGCCGGCGACGATGCCCTCCTCGACCGCAGCCTTCGCGTTGCGGACCGCGTCCTCGATGCGGTGCTTGCGCTCCTTGAGCTCAACCTCCGTCGCCGCACCGGCCTTGATGACCGCCACGCCACCGGCGAGCTTGGCCAGGCGCTCCTGGAGCTTCTCGCGGTCGTAGTCGGAGTCCGACTTCTCGATCTCGGCACGGATCTGGTTGACCCGGCCCGCGATCTGGTCCGCGTCACCGGCACCCTCGACGATCGTCGTCTCGTCCTTGGTGACGACGACCTTGCGGGCGCGGCCGAGCAGGTCGACGCCCGCGGTGTCGAGCTTGAGGCCGACCTCCTCGCTGATGACCTGGCCGCCGGTCAGGATCGCGATGTCCTGCAGCATGGCCTTGCGCCGGTCACCGAAGCCCGGGGCCTTGACGGCCGCCGAGCGGAAGGTGCCGCGGATCTTGTTCACGACGAGCGTCGCGAGGGCCTCACCCTCGACGTCCTCGGCGATGATCGCCAGCGGCTTGCCGGACTGCATGACCTTCTCCAGCAGCGGGAGGAGGTCCTTGACCGAGGAGATCTTCGAGTTGACGACGAGCACGTAGGGGTCGTCGAGGACGGCCTCCATGCGCTCGGGGTCGGTCACGAAGTACGGCGAGATGTAGCCCTTGTCGAAGCGCATGCCCTCGGTGAGCTCGAGCTCGAGCCCGAAGGTGTTGCTCTCCTCGACGGTGATGACGCCTTCCTTGCCGACCTTGTCCATCGCCTCGGCGAT
>JALYMU010000096.1 GCA_030773595.1 Actinomycetota bacterium
GCGCACAGGGCGGCCACCGGACCGTCCGGCCCGACCGCCCGTGCGCCGTACAGCACTGCCTGGTTGAGCCCCGCCGGCGCGGGCTCACCGACGGTGCCCGCACCGGCCGCGGTGACCGCGGCGGTGACCGCCGGGTCGCGGGTCACAACCGTCACGCGGCCGACGTACGGCGATGCCAGGGCAGCAGTCACGGTGTCCACGGCGAAGGCGAGAGCGAGGTCCCGGCGGACGTCCGGTGGCAGGCTCAGCCGGGACTTCGCCGTCTGCACGGCTTTAACGGGGACGACGAGCGACCATACCGCTGGCTGCATGTCCATCGACGGCGAATCCTGGCACCCCACGGCGAATCCTGGCACCACCTCGACACGTCGCGAAGCAGGACGGGAGACTGTCTCCGACCAGCGACGGTGGGCTTTCGCGGACGGGGGACCGGTGCGGCGGAGGAACGGCCTGTGGGTCAACCTCGCGGTCGCCGTGGTCAAGCCGCTCCTGCTCGCCCTCACCCGCCGGGACTGGCGCGGCAGGAGAAACATCCCCGCGCAGGGTGGAGTCGTCGTCTGCTCCAACCACATCTCCTACGCCGACCCGCTGGCGCTGGCGCACTACGTCTACGACAGCGGACGGGTGCCGCGTTTCCTGGCAAAGGCGAGTCTGTTCTCCCTGCCGGTCGTCGGACACATCCTCCGGGGCACCGGGCAGATCCCGGTGCACCGGAACTCCCCGGACGCGACGAAGGCGCTTGCGGCCGCCGTCCGTGCCGTGAACGCCGGCGAGTGCGTGTGCGTCTACCCGGAGGGAACGATTCCGGCTGACGCGGGGGTCTGGCCCACGGCAGGCAAGACCGGTGCCGCCCGCATCGCGCTGGCCACCGGTGTCCCTGTCGTCCCGCTCGCGCAGTGGGGCGCGCACGAGCTCCTGCCGCGCGGGTCCTGGCGACCGCGGTTGCTCCGGCGTACGACGGTCCGCGTGAGCGCCGGCCGCCCCGTCGACCTCACGGACCTCTGCGGCGCCGATCCTGGTGCGGAGCTGCTGCGGGAGGCGACGGACCGCATCATGGACGCTGTCACGGCCCTGCTCGTGGAGCTGCGGCGGGAGGATCTGCCGCCGGCGCAGCGCCACGGTGCACGGCCGGGGGTCGCCACCGCAGGACCGGACACCGCTGTGCGTCCGAGCCGGACCGAGACCGTGGACGGAGCAGGCGCATGACGCGAGTGGCGGTTCTCGGCACGGGCTCGTGGGGCACCGCGTTCTCCATCGTGCTCGCGGACGCCGGCTGCGACGTCATCCTCTGGGGGCGGCGGCCGGAGCTGTGCGCCGCCATCGCCGAGCGGCACGAGAATCCCGACTACCTGCCGGGCGTGGTGCTGCCGGCGCGGGTGCGTGCCACCGCGGAGGCAGCCGTCGCCCTCGACGGCGCCGACGTCGTCGTGATCGCCGTCCCGTCGCAGACGCTGCGGCAGAACCTGCGCGGGTGGGCGGCCGTCATCCCGCCCGGCGCGGTCCTGGTCAGCCTGATGAAGGGCGTCGAGCAAGGTACGGCGAAGCGGATGAGCGAGGTCATCCGTGACGTGACCGGTGCCTTCGAGGACCGCGTCGCGGTCGTCAGCGGTCCCAACTTGGCCAAGGAGATCGCCGCGCGCCAGCCCGCCGCGGCCGTCGTCGCGTGCACCGACGACGACGTCGCCGCCCGGCTGCAGGTGGCCTGCATGACGCCGTACTTCCGCCCGTACACGAACACCGACGTGGTGGGCTGCGAGCTGGGTGGCGCGGTGAAGAATGTCATCGCCCTCGCCGTCGGGATGGCCGAGGGGATGGGGTTCGGCGACAACACCAAGGCCTCGATCGTGACGCGCGGCCTTGCGGAGACGGCACGGCTCGGCATGGCGCTGGGTGCCGACCTCGAGACCTTCGCCGGCCTCGCCGGGCTGGGCGACCTCGTGGCGACGTGTGCCTCACCGCTGTCCCGCAACCGCAGCTTCGGCGTCGCGCTGGGCCGCGGCGTGCCCCTCGAGGAGATCCTCGCGTCCACCCGTCAGGTCGCCGAGGGCGTCAAGTCCTGCGCGTCGGTCGTGCAGCTCGCGCAGCGCCACGGTGTGGACATGCCGATCACCGAGCACGTGACGGCCGTCGTCCAGGACGGGCTCTCGCCGCGGGACATGGTGGCGCAGCTCATGACGCGGGCCGCGAAGTCGGAGCGGCTAGGACGCTGAGGCGGCTCGCTCGACACGGGTCCTGACCCGCGGCTGCGGGTCGCGCGGCGTCAGCCGAGGCCGGCGAGCGCCGCGGCGAGGTCGTCCCACAGGTCGTCCACGTCCTCGACGCCCACCGAGAGCCGGAGCAGCGACTCGGGCACCAGCGGGCTCTCGGCCGGCCAGCGCCGGCGGCGTTCCAGCATCGACTCCACGCCGCCGAGGCTGGTGGCATGGACCCAGAGGCGTACGGCGTCGCAGACCGCGTCGGCCGCCGCCGCCCCTCCTGCGACCTCGATGCTCACGATCGCGCCCCAGCCGGGGTAGCGCACCCGCGTGACGCAGGGGTGGCCGTTGAGCCGCGCTGCGAGCTCGCGGGCGTTGGCCTGGGACCGCTCGACGCGCAGGTGCAGGGTCCGCATCCCGCGCAGCGTGAGCCACGCCTCGAACGCGCCCGGGATGCCGCCGCGGGTGGTGCGGATGAACGCCAGTCGGTCCCGCAGCGCGGTGTCGCCGCACACGGTCGCGCCGAGCAGGACGTCGGAGTGGCCGGCGAGGTACTTCGTCGCGCTGTGCACGACGACGTCCGCGCCGGTGGCGAGGGGGCGCTGCAGCAACGGGGTCGCGAAGGTGTTGTCCACCGCGAGCAGCGTGCCGTGCTCGCCGCACAGCGCGGCCAGCCCGGGGATGTCCGCCTCCTGCAGCAGCGGGTTGCCGGGAGTCTCCAGCCACAGCAGCGCGGCGTCGCCTGACGCGGACCGCACGGCGTCGTCGTCACCGGTGTCGACTCGACGTACGGCGAGGCGTCCGGTCCGTGCGTGCTCGTCCAGCAGGGCGGCGGTCCCGCTGTACAGCGAGGCGGACGCGACGACGACAGCGCCCACCGGGAGCGTCTCCAGCACCGCGGACGCCGCCCCCATGCCGGAGGAGAAGGCGAGCGCGTGCCCGCCCTCGAGGGCGCCGAGGGCCTCCTCCAGCGCTTCCCACGTCTCGTTGCCGAAGCGGCCGTATCCGGCCTCGCCGCCGGCGTGGTAGGTCGAGGCGAGCACGGGCGGGACGTTGAGCGGCGCGTCCGGCCGGCGTTCAGGACGACCGGCATGCACGGCGAGCGTCTCGGGAGCGGGCGTGCGGCGCGGGTTCTCGGCCATGCGGGGAGTATGGCGAATCCGCGAACCGGGCGTTGGCGGCGCCGTGGTCGGCGGCTACGGTGCAAGCCATGACGCGCGAGTGGCTGCCGGACGCACGCGTGGGCGTGCTCGTCGCTCTCGCCTACCTCATGGTGCGCCTGCTCCTGTGGCCGGTGTGGGACCGGCCGTTGGCGTGGCAGGACTTCGTGCTCGCGGCCTGCGTCGGTGGCGCTGCCGTGGCGGCGCGCTGGCTGCGCCATTGACGCGTGCGCCCCCGCACCGGGGATGACGTGCCTGTCGCGCGGCGCGGTGCTCGCTGCCGGGCCGGGACCGGTGCCGGCGGTAGGGTGTGCGCCGATGAACGAGCCCCCGCCTGCGCCCCGCAAGCCCCGTGTCGCCGTCGTGTTCGGCGGCCGGAGCACCGAGCACTCGATCTCGTGCGTGAGCGCGGGAAGCGTCCTGTCCGCGCTGGACCGCGACGCGTGGGACGTCGTCCCCGTCGGCATCACCACGGACGGGCGTTGGGTGCTCGCGCCGGACGAGCCCGAGAAGCTCGCGATCACGGGCGGGACGCTGCCCGCGGTGCCCGAGAGCAGCGCCTCCGTGGTGCTCGCCGCGGACCCGACCACCCGCGAGCTGACCGTGTACGAGCCGGGTGAGGTGCCGCGGGCGCTCGGCGAGGTCGACGTCGTGTTCCCGCTGCTGCACGGCCCGTACGGCGAGGACGGCACCATCCAGGGCCTGCTGGAGCTCGCGGGGGTCCCCTACGTTGGCTCCGGCGTCTTCGCGAGTGCCGCGGCGCTGGACAAGGGCCACATGAAGTCGATGTTCCGCGCAGCTGCGCTGCCGACCGGGCCCTACGTCGTGGTCTCCCCGAGAGCATGGCGAACGGATGCCGCCGCGGTGCGCGAGTCGGTGGCCTCGCTCGGGTGGCCGGTGTTCGTGAAGCCGTGCCGGGCGGGCTCGAGCGTCGGCATCACGAAGGTGCACGGTCCGGACGACCTGGACGCAGCGGTCGAGGAGGCGCGCCGCCACGACCCGCGGGTGATCGTCGAGGCCGCGGTCACGGGGCGGGAGATCGAGTGCGGCGTCCTCGAAGGCCTCGACGGCGGCCCCCCGGACGTCAGCGTCCCCGCCGAGATCCACGTGCGCGGGGACCACGAGTTTTACGACTTCGAGGCGAAGTACCTCGACGGGGTGACGGAACTCGACGTCCCCGCAGACCTCCTCGAGCCGGTCACCGCGCAGGTGCGCCGGCTGGCCGCCGCGGCATTTGACGCGTTGGGGTGCGAAGGGCTCGCACGCGTCGACTTCTTCGTGTGCGACGACGGTCGCGTGCTGCTCAACGAGGTCAACACGATGCCAGGGTTCACGCCCGTGTCGATGTTCCCGCGCATGTGGCAGGCGAGCGGCCTGGACTATCCCGCGCTGGTCGACCGGATGCTCCGCACCGCGATGGGGCGTTCGACCGGCCTGCGGTGACGGCGCAGGGCCAGGCGATGGGCTACGGGGAGACGGTGCGCACGGGCGCTACCCGAGCATGACCGCGGCCGTCGAGACTGTCGGCCCCCGGGGCTACGCTCGCTGCCGTGGACCAACGACTCAGTCTCGTCACGCTAGGTGTCGCCGACGTCGACCGTGCTCGCGGTTTCTACGAGGCCCTCGGCTGGCGCGCCGCCGAACGCCCCGACAGCGACGACGTCGTCTTCTTCCAGGCCGGCTGCCTCGTCGTGGCGCTCTGGGGCAGGGACCGGCTCGCCGAGGAACTGCAGTGGCGGACACGGGGGGCTGGGGCGGCATCACCCTCGCTCACAACGTGGAGAGCCCGGAGCAGGTCGACGCGGCCCTGGCTGCAGCCAGGGGCCGCGGGGGCGACGGTGACGCGCCCGCCCGCTGCAACGTTTTGGGGCGGCTACTCGGGCGTGTTCGCCGACGTCGACGGACATCCGTGGGAGGTGGCGCACAACCCGTTCTGGACGCTGGCGTCCGACGGGTCCGTGCGGGTGGACGCATGACCGGCCGGCATCGCGCGACGGACTGGGAGAGCGGTCTCCCACGGGTCTTGACGGGGTGTGAGAGCGCGACCAAGATGCCCGGGACACGCGCCCGCTCCGCCGGTCGTCGTGTTCCTGTCCCCGTCGCCAGAACGGACCGCCCATGTCCCATTCCTCCGTCGGCCGGCGTGCCCGCCGGCAGGCCGGCCGGCGCGCTGTGTCGGCGTTGACCGGCGTCGCGTTGATGGCCCTCGGCGGGGTTGCCGCCCCGGGCCCCGCGGTCGCCTCGTCCGCGCCGTCCGCTCAGCCCCAGATCGGCAAGCCGAGTCTCGACGACCTGGGCTGCGCCCGCATCGAGGAGTCGCTGCCGCACCTGGACGAGTGGCCACGTGTCACGAGCCGCATCCAGAGCTCGAAGAAGGTCGAGCAGCGGGTCGCCGCTCTGCTCCGCACGATGACCCTGGCCGAGAAGGTCGGCCAGATGACCCAGCCGGAGATCGCTGCGATCACTCCGGAGGAGGTCAAGGCCCACCACATCGGCTCGGTGCTCAACGGTGGCGGCTCATGGCCGGGCGGCAACAAGCGCGCGACACCCGCGGACTGGCTCTCCCTCGCCGACGCGTACTGGGAGGCCTCCGTCGCGGCCAACCCGCGCACCCGCATCCCGGTGATGTGGGGCATCGACGCCGTCCACGGCAACAGCAACGTCTTCGGTGCGACGCTCTTCCCGCACAACATCGGGCTCGGCGCGGCACACGACCCGTGCCTCATCCGCGACGTCCACAGCGCGACGGCAGCGGCCGTGCGCGCGACCGGACAGGACTGGGCCTTCGCGCCGACGCTCGCGGTCGTTCGTGACGACCGCTGGGGTCGCACGTACGAAGGCTTCTCCGAGGACCCCCGGATCACGCGCGCCTACGGATACGAAGCGGTGAAGGGCCTGCAGGGCAAGCACCCGAACGGCATCGGCGAGGACGGCGTCATCGGGACGGCGAAGCACTTTCTCGGCGACGGTGGCACGCTCGGCGGCAAGGACCAGGGCGTCAACCCATCGTCCGAGGACGAGATGCGCAACATCCACGCCCAGGGCTACTACGGCGCGCTGGCCGCAGGCGCGCAGACGGTCATGGTCTCGTTCAACAGCTGGGTCAACGAAGAGCTCGGGATCGACGAGCGCAAGCTGCACGGCAGCGAGTACGCCATGACCGGCATCCTCAAGGGCAAGATGGGCTTCGACGGCCTCATCGTCTCCGACTGGAACGGCATCGGGCAGATTCCCGGGTGCACGAACTCCAGCTGCGCCCAGGCCATCAACGCCGGCGTCGACATCGTGATGGTGCCGCACGACTGGCGTCAGTTCATCTCCAACACCATCGCCCAGGTCGAGTCCGGCGAGATTCCGATGGGCCGCATCGACGACGCCGTCACCCGCATCCTCCGGGTCAAGGTGCGCTACGGCCTGTTCGAGCAGCCCAAGCCGTCGCTGCGCAAGCACGCCGGGTCGACCGACGCGCTCGAGGCCCGGGCGCTCGCCCGTCGCGCCGTGCGGGAGTCCCAGGTCCTGCTCAAGAACGACGGTGGCGTGCTTCCGCTCGCCCGCACGTCGAAGGTTCTCGTCGTCGGCAAGAGCGCCGACAGCATGCAGAACCAGACCGGTGGCTGGACGTTGAGCTGGCAGGGGACCGGCAACACCAACGAGGACTTCCCCAACGGCACCACCATCCTCGGTGGGCTGCGCGAGGTGCTCGGCGAGGCCAACGTCACGTTCAGCGAGACGGGCGAGGGCATCGACCCGTCGGCCTACGACGCGGTCGTCGCGGTGATCGGTGAGACGCCGTACGCCGAGGGCGTCGGCGACCTGGGCAAGCGTTCGCTGGAGGCGGCACGGCTCTACCCCAACGACCTTGCGCTGTTGGACCGCGTGAGCGGCAAGGGTGCCCCCGTGGTCACGCTCTTCGTCGCCGGCCGTCCGCTCTACGTGAACAAGGAGCTCAACCGCTCCGACGCCTTCGTGGCCTCGTGGCTGCCCGGCACCGAGGGTGGCGGCGTCGCCGACGTCCTCGTCGAGGGCGAGCACCGCTTCACCGGCAAGCTGTCCTACAGCTGGCCCAAGACGCCGTGCCAGACACCGCTGAACGTCGGGGACGAGGACTACGACCCGCTCTTCGCTTTCGGCTACGGCCTGCGCAGCGGCGAGAGCTCGAACGTCGGCCGGCTCGACGAGGCGTCGGAGGCGCGGTGCGGGTCCAGCGGCGGCGGCGGCACCGCCACCGAGGACCTGGAGCTGTTCAACCGGGTGGACGTCTCGCCGTACAAGTCCTACATCGGCTCGCCGGACAACTGGGGAGGCACCGAGATCGGCAGTGACGTCAACGCGGTCGTGTCCCACAGGAACATCAACGTCCGCACCAGCGACGTCAACGTGCAGCAGGACGCCCGCAAGGTGCAGTGGATGGGGACGGGTCCGGGGCAGTTCTACATCTCCGACCCTGCCGGTGGCAGTGACCTGCGTGCGTACCTCAATGCCAAGAGCGCACTCGTCTTCGACACCATCGTCACGCAAGCACCGACGGCTCGCACCGTGCTGAGCATGCATTGTGTGTGGCCGTGCTACTCCGAGGTCGAGGCGACCAAGCTGTTCTCCGATCTCGCTGCGACAGGGCAGAAGTCGACGGTGAAGATTCCGCTCGAGTGCTTCAACAACGGCGCGTTGGACTTCGAGAACGTCAACACGCCGTTCCTCGTCTACACCGAGGGAGCGCTGACCGCAGCGTTCGCCAACGTGCGGTGGGAACCGAACGCCGCTGACGACGCCGACGCGAAGGCCTGCTCCGATCTGACGTAGCGGTGCTCTGATCCAAGTCGAGCCGAGCCGAGTCGGGCCGGGAGGCGTTGCGCGCCGCCCGGCCCGACGACGGTCGTCGCGCCCGAGCGAAGCCGGTGTGTCGGCGAACTCGCGCGCCGTTAGAGGGATTCCTGCGGCAGGTTGAGGCCCGCTCCGGGGGAGTGCTGCCCGGACGACTGGTGCGGGCCAAGTGCTGCGGGCATGTTCTGCGGGTGGAAGTTCTGCGGGTGGAAGTTCTGCGGGGAAGTTCTGCGTGACGAGTGCTGCGGCGCGAGTGCTGCGCGGATAGCTCGCGGAGCAGTCCTAGCCGGTCTGCGGACCGTGCCGGCGCACGTCAGTGGTCCCCGGGCGAGTGCTCGTCGCCCGGGTGCTCCCCGTCGGGGTGACCGCCCTCGCCGCCCTCGCCGTCCTCACCGGGAGTCTCGCCCGCGTCCCCGGGGGCGCGGCCTTCCGGCACGGCAGCGCGCATGGCGGGGGAGAGGTCGACCAGCGGGTTGACCTCGGGTGCGTAGTCGTCGGGGACGAACACCTGCACGTACGCCGCGCGCCCGGTCGAGGTGAACCGGTGTCCGTCGGGTAGGTCCTCGATCGCCCACCCGACGCCGTCGATCTCCGCGGCGAGCGGCGTGCCGTCGAGCACGGCCGGCCGCTCGATCCCGCACCGCAGGACGATCGCCGGCTTCCCCCACGCAGCAGTGAACGGCGATTGCGGGTCAGTCGCCTGCCTGGGAACTGCGTCGAGCTTGCGAGGGAGCGCCTCGGCGAGCTGCTCGCACGCCTGCGCCACCGCGCCGGTCGGCTCCGGGGGCGGGATCTCCGTGGCTCGGGAGCAGCCGGACAGGGCAACGGCAACGACCAGAAGCTCCAGGGTCGCGAGCCGGCGTCTCGAAAGGGCAGCTATCACCCGGCGCACGCGCGAGGGCGCGAGCCGAAGTCTCGCAACGGGAACTCTCGTCACGAGTCGGACCCCAAGTCCGATCCCGTCACGAGTCGGACCCACGTCGGGCGACACCGACGGCGCCGTCGCGCCATCACAGATGCGCAAGCATGCACGCGCAGTTCGCCGACTCGGGGACGCCTCGGGAAAGGGCGCAGCCCGATGTCAGAGGTGCACCACCGGACAGGTGAGCGTGCGGGTGATGCCGTCGACGGCCTGGACCTTCGCGACGACGAGCTTGCCGAGCTCGTCGACGTTGCTCGCCTCGGCGCGCACGATCACGTCGTACGGCCCGGTCACGTCCTCGGCGAGCGTGACTCCCTTGATGCCGCGGATCGCCTCGGCGACCGCCGCAGCCTTCCCCACCTCGGTCTGAATGAGGATGTAGGCCTGCACCACCACTGTTGTCCTCCATTAGGGCCGGCACGTCGTCGGGCGAACCCCGGTCTGGCATCGTTCGGTCGCGACAACCTATCGCGTCCGGCGGCAGGTACGGCGAGGAGGATCGCGGGATGGCGCAGACCCTCGGCGAGCTGGGGGAGTTCGGCCTCATCGCGGCCGTGACGAGCCGGCTTCCCACGTCCCCGTCCGTGCTCGTCGGTCCCGGGGACGACGCCGCCGTCCTGCGGGCCGATGACGCGCGGGTCGTCGCAACGAAGGACGTCCTCGTCGAGGGCGTCCACTTCCGTCGTGACTGGTCCTCTGCGGTGGACGTGGGGACGAAGGCAGCGGCAGCGAGTCTCGCTGATGTCGCGGCCATGGGAGCGGTGCCCACAGCCCTTCTCGTCGGGCTGGCTGCGCCTGGGGACCTCCCGGTCGAGTGGGCCCACGGGCTCAGCGAGGGGATCCGCTCCGAGTGCGAGCGGGTCGGCGCCGCCGTCGCCGGAGGTGACACGGTCCGTAGCCCAGTGCTGATGGTGTCCGTCACCGCGCTCGGCGACCTGCAGGGCCGCGAGCCGGTCCTGCGTTCGGGGGCCCGCGTCGGTGACGTGGTTGCGCTCGCCGGCCGGCTGGGGTGGTCCGCCGCCGGCCTCGCCGTCCTGACCCGCGGGTTCCGGTCCCCGCGCGTGCTCGTCGACGCGCACCGCCGTCCCGCCCCGCCGTACGACGCCGGGCCGCAGGCGGCGGAACTCGGCGCGACGGCCATGTGCGACGTCAGCGACGGGCTCGTCCAGGACCTCGGGCACGTGGCCGAGGCAAGCGGCGTGACGATCGATGTGGTCAGCAAGGCGCTCGATGTCGCCGCGCCGCTGCGTGACGTCGCAGCAGCGGTCCGTGCGGACCCGCTGGCATGGGTGCTCGGCGGCGGTGAGGACCACGCGCTCGTCGCGACGTTCCCGCCCGGCACGGCGATTCCGCCGCAGTGGCGGGTCATCGGTGAGGTCCGGGACGGGGACGGGGACGTGGTGGTCGACGGGGCGCCGTACGACGGTGAACGGGGCTGGGACGCATTCCGGGGAACGTGACCGCGCAATGAGGCATCGGCGTAATGAGCGCGGCACGCATCGGAGCAATAGCGCGCGGCGTGACGCACTCGCCACGCTCCAAAGATGAGAAGCACCCTGAACGCCCACCGGCCGGACAGGATGCGCACGTGAGGCGAACGCGCCGCTAAGGGGCTCTTCACAGTTGAGGGTGTAGTTGTGGTCTGAAGCGGCCGGTCTCCAGGAGTGATCTGGCGATGTAGTTGGTGAGGTTGCGGAACCCGAGGGCGGATCCGCGGAGGTGTCGAGTCGGCCGTTGATGGCCTCGGTCGGGCCGTTGCTGGTGCCGGGGCGGTCGAAGTAGGCGAGCACATCGCTCGCGCGCCTGCTCAGGGTGCGGCCGAGCGTGGCGAGCGCGGCCGGTACGCCGGAGCGCAGCGAGGCGATGACCGCGCTCAGCGCGGTCTTGCCCTCCGCACGGTCGGGGTGGCGGTAGGCGGCGACGATGCGCTGATAGACCGCGTTAGTGACCTCGACCGCGACGTGGGCGTCGTCGGCGAACACCGCGTTCAGGCGTGCTCGTTGGCGGTCGGTGAGCAGGTCCGCGCCGGTGCGCAGCACCCGGCGTACCTGGTAGAGCGGGTCGCCGGACCGGCCGCGGTGCCCAAGGGTCTCCTGCTGCACGCGCTGCCGGCAGCGCTCGAGCGCCTGTCCGGCGAGCGCGACGACGTGGAAGGGGTCCATGACCGCGACCGCGTCGGGTAGCACCTCGGCGGTAGCGGTCTTGAAGCCGGTGAAGCCGTCCATCGCCACGACCTGCAGCCCGTCTCGGAACGCCGCCGTCTGCGCGGCCAGCCAGTCGGCGAACACCCGCCTTGCTGCGGCCCTCGACGAGGTCGAGCAGCCGGGCCGGGCCGGTGCCGTTCCGCACCGGGGTCAGGTCGATCACGACGGTGACGTAGCGCTCGAGGTCCTGCCCGGCACGGGGGTGGCGCCAGCAGTGCTCGTCGACCCCCAGCACCGCGACCCCCTCCAGCCGGTGCGGGTCGGCGATAAGCAGCTCCCGTCCGGCGGTCAGGACCGCGTCGTTGACGGTGTGCCAGGCCGCGCCCAGCGCGGCGGCGATCCGCGCGACCGACAGGCGGTCGATGACGAGACTCTTCAGCGCCCACAGCACCGCATCGGTCGACAGCTTTCGCCCGCGGCACCGCCGCTGCGCGCAGGTCCTGCCGCCAGACCCGGCCACAACC
>JALYMU010000097.1 GCA_030773595.1 Actinomycetota bacterium
GCCCGGACCCCGAGCGGGGTCCGGGCCGTCCGGTTGCTGCCGGGCCGACCTCAGCCGCGGTAGGTGACCGCTCGCCAGGCGTCGACGATGCCCTCACCGTAGAAGCCGTTGACGTCACGGCTGCCGCGGCAGGTGGCGGTGTACTCCTCGTCGCGGCCCTCGTCGAGGTAGTCGACCGTGCGCGGCTCGGGGCAGGCGCGGTCGGCTGCCGTGGCGGCGAGGATTCGCCGGACCCGACCGGGGTTGAGCCCGTAGCCCCTGGTCCCGACGGAGCCGTGCTGGCTGACGACCAGAGCGGCAACACCCGAGGCGTGCGGAGCAGCCATCGACGTGCCCTGGAGGTAGGTGTAGTAGCCGCACTGGCGGAAGTCCGTCACGCCGGCCGGGCAGCGCTTGAGCGTGCCGAGCTCCGCCCCGAGCGGCGTGATGTTGCCCCTGTCGTCGACGAGGCCCTCGGCACGCAACGCGTTGAAGGGGTACGACGAGAGGATGAGGTTCTCGTTGGTCTTGAACAGGTCGGTCCCGAAGTAGTCCCGGTAGAAGCCACCGGGTGCGGAGAAGTCGGCCTGCTCGGTGCCGTAGTTCGAGTAGTCCGACTTGACCCCGGACGGTCCGAGCGCCGTGATACCGAGCACGTAGGGACCCTCGACCGGGAGGTCGAAGCAGGACTCGTTGTCGATCGGACGCTCGTGCGGGATGCCCGGGTTCGGGCTGCCGACGTCCGTGCGCGGATTGCCGAGGTCCTCGTGGTTGTTGCCGAGCGCCCCGACCAGTGTCACGCCCTTGTCGTGTGCGTAGGTCAGCGCACGGTTCATCGCCGCGATGATCGTGCGCTGCTCCGCCTGCTGCTCAGGCGTGTCCGCCGGGTTGTTGCGGCAGTTGTAGAGCCACGGGTCCACGAAGAACGACATGTTGATGACATCGAGGCCGGCGTCGCCGCCGTAGGTCAGCGCGTCGGTGACCGGTCCGAGGAAGAAGTAGCCACTGTCCTGGCCACCGCGGATGTTCACGAGCGTGATGTTCGGAGCCACGCCGGAGATGCCGAAGCCGTTCGCCGCGGCGCCCACGGTGCCGGCGACGTGCGTCCCGTGGCCGCCGTCGTCCCAGCCGGCCGGGTCCAGGCAGCCGCGGAACTCGCACGGACCGTCGAACTCGGGAATGTCGGGCGCGAAGTTGCGCGAGAGTCGCGCACTGAAGTTGGGTGCGATGTCGGGGTTGCGACGGTCGATGCCGGTGTCGAGGATGCCGACCTTGACGCGGCGGTCGCCGGCGTTCTTCGTCCGCGCCAGGTCGCTGCGCACCATGCGCAGGCCCCACAGCTTGCGGTCGAGCGGGTCCATCCCGGCCGTGGACGCGGCCGTGGCGCCGGCGCTACTCGTCCGCGCGCCGCCGTATCCGACGGCGTAGTGGTGCTCGCGCTCGATCTCCATCGCCCGCTTCAGCACCTTCGCCTGCGCCTTGGCCTGTGGCGAACGGCCGATGATGCGGTTGCGCGCGGCGCCGACGACGGCGTCGGACTTGCTGACCGCTGCGATGAAGCCGTTGGCCGGCGCGGTGACCGTCACGGTCCCGAGTGCCCGGTTCTCCTTGACGATCCGCCCTCCGGCGGCCTTGATGGCGGCGAGTGCCGCGGCGCGGGAGGCGCCTCGCTCACGGAGCACAACGTAGTCCGTGGTCGCCGCGCTCGACGCGGTGGTGCCCGTGGTGACGGGTGAACCAACCGCTGGTGTCGGCATCGACACGAGCGTGGCGGCAAGCGTGCCCGCTGCCAACGCCGCGCCCGCCCAACTTCTCTTTCCGTGCACGTTCAGCCGCCTTGTGGGTGACTCGGTTTGCTCCAGGTGCGGGCCACCCTAGAGGTCAGGACCGACAGACGTAAGAACGCGGTCCGAACCGGGGCGCGAGTCCGGGCCACGTTCGCCGCCATGCGGTGGTGCGGGCACACCCGTGCACGGTCTCCGGGCAAGACCGAGCCGTGGCTACCGGGCCCGCCGCTGGGACACGGCGTACAACGCCACACCGGCGGCGACGCCGGCGTTGAGCGACTCGACGCCGGAGGCCATCGGGATCCCCACGACCACGTCGCAGGTCTCGCGCACCAGCCGGGACAGGCCCTTGCCCTCGGAGCCGACGACGAGCACGAGCGGGTCGGCCGCCACCTCGAGTGCGTCGATGTCGATCTCGCCCCCAGCGTCCAGCCCAGCGACGAACAGCCCGCCGGCGCGGTAGCCCTCGAGGGTGCGCACGAGGTTCGTCGCCCGAGCCACGCGCACCCGCGCCGCAGCGCCCGCGGACGTCTTCCACGCCGAGGCGGTCATGCCCGCCGCCCGACGCTCGGGGACGACGACGCCGTGCCCGCCGAACGCGGCGACCGAGCGGACCACCGCGCCGAGGTTGCGCGGATCGGTCACGCCGTCGAGTGCGACAACCAACGGCACCTCGCCGGCGTCCTCGGCAAGAGTGACGAGGTCGTCGGGGTGGGCGTAGTCGTAGGGGCGCACCTGCAGGGCGAGACCCTGGTGCACCGCCCCGCCGGTCATCCGGTCGAGCTCCTGTCGGGGCACCTCGAGCAGCGGGACACCGTTGTCCGCGGCCAGCTTGAGCGCCTCGCGGACCCGGTCGTCGCTGTCGATGCGCGCCGCGACGTAGAGCGCCTTCGCAGGCACGTCCGCCCGCATGGCCTCCACGACCGGGTTGCGACCGGCGACCGTCTCCGTGGCGTCCTTGCCGGGACGGGTGCGGCCCCCGCCGCCACTCCCGCCACCGGACCCGGACCCCTCGGTACGGCGGGCGCTCGCCGCCGCGCGCCGGGCCGCGACGTGCCCGGGACGCTCGTCCGCCTTCGGCGTCGGGCCCTTGCCGCGAAGTGCACGGCGGCGCTGCCCGCCGGACCCGACCGTCGCGCCCTTCTTGACGCCGGGCTTGACCCTCGCCCCGCGCCGCTGGCTGTTCCCGGCCATCAGGCTCCTCCTCCGACGGTCCAGCGCGGCCCGCTGGGAGTGTCCTCGACCGCGACGCCGGCCGCCGCGAGCCGCTCGCGGATCGCGTCTGCGGCCGCGTAGTCCTTGCGTGCCCGGGCGGCTTGGCGCTGCTCCAACGCCACCGCGACGAGCGTGTCGACGACCACGCGCAGGCTCTCGTCGCCGGATCCCGTGCTCCACTGCGCGTCCAGCGGGTCGAGGCCGAGCACGCCGGTCATGGCGCGCACGTCAGCGACGGCGCGCGCCAGCTCGTCGTCGTCCGAGCCTTCCGACAGAAGCTTGTTGCCCGACCGGACGGTGTCGTGCACGACAGCGAGCCCCTGCGGCACGCCGAGGTCGTCGTCCATCGCCTCGGCGAATGCCGTCGGCACCTCGGCACTCGCCACCACCGGACCGACTCGCTCGCCCGCCCGGCGTACGAAGCCCTCGATCCGGGAGTAGGCGGCACCGGCCTCGCGTAGCGCGTCGTCGGAGAACTCGATGTTCGACCGGTAGTGGGCGCCCGCGAGATAGTAGCGAAGCTCGACCGGCCGCACGCGCTTGACGACCTCGGACACGAGCAGCGAATTCCCGAGCGACTTGCTCATCTTCTCGCCGGCGGTCGTGACCCACGCGTTGTGCATCCAGTAGCGGGCGAACCCGTGGCCCGCGGCCTTGGACTGCGCGATCTCGTTCTCGTGGTGCGGGAAAATCAGGTCCAGCCCGCCGCCGTGGATGTCGAACTCCTCGCCGAGGTAGCGCTCCGCCATCGCGGAGCACTCCAGGTGCCAACCCGGACGCCCCGGACCCCACGGCGTGTCCCAGGCCGGCTCGCCCGGTTTGGTGCCCTTCCACAAGGCGAAGTCGCGCGGGTCGCGCTTGTGCGTCGTGTCCGCGTCCGTGGCGGGGAGCATGTTGTCCAGCTGCTGGTTCGACAGCGCGCCGTAGTACGGGAACGACCGCACGTCGAAGTAGACGTCGCCAGCTACGGCGTAGGCGTGCCCTTGCTCGATCAGCCGCGCCATCATCGTGATCATCTCGGGCACGTGGCCGGTGGCCCGGGGCTCGTAACTCGGGCGCAGGCAGCCCAGCACGTCGTAGGCCTCGGTGAAAGCGCGCTCGTTGCGCGCCGCGACCACCCAGAACGGCACGCCCTCGCGGTCGGCGTTGGCCAGGATCTTGTCGTCGATGTCGGTGACGTTGCGGATGAACGTCACGTCGAAGCCGCGGTGCTCGAGCCACCGGCGGAGTACGTCGAAGCTGACGCCCGAGCGGATGTGCCCGACGTGCGGCGGCGCCTGCACGGTCGCCCCGCACAGGTAAATCCCCACGCGTCGGGCCTCGAGGGGCTCCAAGTCGCGGACCGCCCGCGCGGCGGTGTCGTAGAGGCGCAGGGTCACCAGGTCAGCGTATCCGGGGACCGGCACCCTCACGTGCCGGCCGGACGGCGCCTCGGTTGCAGTCCCCCGCGCGACTCGCCGTGGTGGCTGGTCAGGCCGATGCCTCCGCGAACACCGGGCGGCGCGACTGCACGACACGGAACCGCCCGGCGACGAAGGCCGCGTCGGTGAGCGTGGCGTTGCAGGCCGGGTTGGCACCGGTGCCGTGGAAGTCGGAGAACGCCGAGGACTGGTTGACGTAGACGCCGCCGGTGAGGTTGCACGACAGCGCCACCGCGACGTCGACGCACGAGTCCTCCGCAGCGCGCAGGACGTCCTCCGACGTGGAGTGCACGAGCGCGGTGAGGGCTCCGTGCTCGGCCACCACCGCGCGCAGGATTCCCAGGCTGTGCTCCGTGGAGTCGGTCGCTATCACGAAGGCGACCGGGCCGAAGTGCTCCGCGGCGTAGACCTCGCGGTCGCCGGCGTCGAGAGCGACGAGCACCGGCGTACGAACCGTGGCCTCGGGAAACTCCGGGTGCTTCACGGCGCGGGACTCCAGCACCACCCGGCCGTACGACGGGGCCTTCTCCAGTCGCTCGAGCACGCCCTCGTTGACGATGCCGCCGAGCAGCGCCGCGGCGCGCTTGTCGTCAGCGAGCAGCCGCTCGAGGCCACCGGCGATCCCGGCCGCCACGTCGTCGAAGGACTTGTGACCCACGTCGGTGTCGATGCCGTCCCGGGGCACGAGGATGTTCTGCGGTGTGGTGCACATCTGGCCGCTGTAGAGCGACAGCGAGAACGCGAGGTTGTCGCACAGGCCGCGGAAGTCGTCGGTGGAGTCGACGACCACGTGGTTGACTCCGGCCTTCTCGGTGTAGACCTCCGCCTGGTGGGCGTTGCGCTCCAGCCACTCGCCGTACTCCGTGGAGCCGGTGAAGTCGACCAGCCGCACCGCCGGGTGGGTGGCGAGGTCGCTGGCCACACGACCACCCGGCTCCTCGGCGACGAGGGTGACGAGGTCGGGCGAGAAGCCCGCCTCCGCGAGGACTTCCCGCGCGACACGGACGGTGATCGCGAGCGGCAGGACCGCCCGCGGGTGCGGCTTCACGACGACGGGGTTGCCCGTGACAAGGCTCGCGAACAGCCCCGGGTAGCTGTTCCACGTGGGGAAGGTGATGCAGCCGATGACGAGGCCGATCCCCCGCGGGACGAGGCGGTAGGTCTTGTCCATGCGCAGGACCTGGCCGCGCCCGGCGGGCTTCTCCCACGTGACCGACCCGGCGTGGCGCGTCATCTCGGCGTAGGCGTAGGCCACCGCCTCCAGCCCGCGGTCCTGCGCGTGTGGCCCCGCCGCCTGGAACGCCATGCCGAAGCCCTGCCCGGTCGTGTGCATCGCGGCGTAGCCGATCTCGAAGCTCGCCTGGTTGAGCCGGTGCAGGATCTCCAGGCACACCCCGGCGCGGGTCTCGGGCGTCGCGTCGCGCCACGCAGGCACCGCCTCGCGCATCGCGGTGAGCAGCGCCTCGACGTCGGCCACCCGCGGGTACTGCACGCCGAGGTCCATGCCGTACGGCGAGCGCTCCGCGCCGACCCAGCCCTCGCTCGCCGGCTGGCCGAGCTCGAAGCGCGACCCGAGCAGCGCCTCGAACGCCGCCTTGCCGTCGTCGTGCGCCGACTCCCCGTAGATCTTGCCGCTGGGAATCTCGGGGAACGGCGACCAATAGGCCCGCTCCATGATCGCAGTGAGTGCTCGGTCCAGCGTCTCGCGGTGCCGCTGCGCCAGCGGGTGCGGCTCGGTGGGCGCGGACTGCGCGGAAGACGCGGTGCGGGAATGCTGGGTCATGGCGAGACGCTCCATACGGCGGGGCTGGGACGCCTGCTATTACATCACCCGGCACGCCGTGCGAGAATCCGTCACATGGAGGCGTACGCCGGGTGAGCGAGGGTTCGGAGGCCGTGGCCACCGCTCGTGCTGCCGCGGCGCGCATGTGGGCGGCGGACCGCGCCTCCCAGGCCGCGGGCGTGCAGCTCGGCGAGGTCGGCCCCGGCCGCGCCACGGCGACGCTCACGGTCACCGCGGACATGATTCAAGGCCACGGCACCTGCCACGGCGGCTACGTGTTCCTCCTCGCCGACACCGCCTTCGCGTTCGCGTGCAACAGCGACGGCCGCCCGACGGTCGCCGCCGCCTGCGACATCGTCTTCGTCGCACCATCGCAGGAGGGTGACGTCCTGGTCGCCGACGCCCGTGAGCGCGTGCGCGCCGGTCGCACCGGCGTGTACGACGTCACGGTCCGCCGGTCCGCGGCCGACGGCGACCGTGACGTGGTCGCGGAGTTCCGCGGCATGGCGCGCACGCTCGCCGGTCCGATGGCTGGCGGCGGGTCCGGGGAGCGGGCCGAGCCGCACGCCGTGCCGGTGGCGGCCGACGGCGGCGCGCTGCCCCCCGTACCAGCGACGACCACGACGTCCCCGTCGACCGACCCGCACTCCTGGAGGGCGAATCCCGATGAGCGCCAGCACCGACGCCTACCTCGTCAGCGGCATCCGCACGCCGATGGGTCGCTACGGCGGCTCGCTGGCCTCCGTCCGCCCCGACGATCTCGCAGCCCACGTCATCTCTCACGCGCTCGCCGCGCACCCGCAGATCGACCCCGGTGCCGTCGATGAGGTCGTCCTCGGCTGCGCGAACCAGGCCGGCGAGGACAACCGCAACGTCGCGCGGATGTCGCTGCTGCTCGCCGGGCTTCCCCAGACGGTGCCTGGTACGACCGTCAACCGGCTCTGCGGCTCGGGGCTGGACGCGCTCGGATACGCCGCACGGCTGGTCAAGCTCGGCGAGGCCGACCTCGTCGTCGCCGGCGGCGTGGAGTCGATGAGCCGCGCGCCGTTCGTCATGGCCAAGGCGGAGTCGGCGTACTCCCGGTCGGTCGAGATGTACGACACCACCATGGGCTGGCGCTTCGCGAACGACCGGCTCGCCGAGCTCTACGGCACGGACACGATGCCCGAGACGGCGGAGAACCTCGCCGAGGAGCACGGCATCACCCGCGAGGAGCAGGACGCCTTCGCGTTGCGCTCGCAGGAGCGCGCCGCCGCCGCGAACGACAACGGCCGGTTCACCCGCGAGATCGCGCCGGTCAAGGTCCCGCGCCGAAAGGCAGACCCCGTGGTCGTGGACCGCGACGAGCATCCTCGTCGTACGTCGATGGAGAAGCTGGCCGCGCTGCCGGCGCCCTTCCGGGACGGCGGGACCGTCACGGCGGGCAACGCCTCCGGGCTCAACGACGGCGCGGCCGCGTTGATCGTGGCGTCGGGCGCCGCGGTCGAGCGGTACGGGCTCGAGCCGCTCGCACGGGTGACCGGTGTCGCGACGGCCGGGGTCGAGCCGCGGCTCATGGGGATCGGGCCCGTCCCGGCGACTCAGCGGTTGCTCGGGCGGCTCGGTGTCGGGCTCGGCGACGTTGACGTCATCGAGCTGAACGAGGCCTTCGCCGCGCAGT
This sequence comes from Actinomycetota bacterium, assembly GCA_030773595.1. Taxonomy (GTDB): domain Bacteria; phylum Actinomycetota; class Actinomycetes; order JALYMU01; family JALYMU01; genus JALYMU01. The sequence continues at coordinate 7,846 of JALYMU010000097.1, forward strand.
CCCTCGCCGTGCTGCGCACCCTCGGCATCCCCGACGACGCCGAGCACGTCAACCCCAACGGGGGCGCGATCGCGCTCGGGCACCCGCTCGGGATGAGCGGCGCGCGGATCGCGCTGACCGCCGCCCTCGAGCTGGCCGAGCGGGACGCCCGGCGGGCGCTCGTGACGATGTGCATCGGTGTGGGCCAGGGGATCGCAGCGATGCTCGAGCGGGCGTAGGCGCGGCTCGGGCTCGCCCCCTTGATCATGAACGACTACCGCCCGCTACGGGTGGAGCCGTTCATGATCAAGCGGGTCGGGACCACACCCCGAGGACGGGATCACCCGGACGGCGCGGCGTCGCGTCAGTGCCGGGGCGGAGCAATCCCGGCGGCACGGACGACGAGGGCCGTGGCGATCGCGGCGAGCCCCTCGCCGCGACCGGTCAGGCCGAGCCCCTCGGTCGTCGTCGCGGACAGCGTCACCGGCCCGCCCGCGGCCTCGGAGAGGGCCCGCTCCGCCTCCGCCCGACGGGACGACAGCCGTGGACGCTCACCGACGACCTGGACCGCGATGTTCCCGACGTCCCATCCGGCCGCCCGCACCCGCGCGGCGGTCTCGGTGAGGAACTGCACTCCCGACGCGCCGGCCCATCGGGGGTCCGACGTGCCGTACTGCGCACCGAGGTCCCCGAGCCCAACGGCGGACAGGAGCGCGTCACAGGCGGCGTGTGCAGCGACGTCCCCGTCTGAGTGCCCGGCGACACCGGTCTCACCAGGCCAGTGCAGGCCGGCGAGCCAGAGCTCGCGCCCCTCCTGGAACGGGTGCACGTCGATGCCCACGCCGACCCTGGGCAGGACCGTCGCACCGTAGGCCGAGGCACCGTACGCCGGTCCGCCTGCCGCACCGCCGGCTGCTCCTGGGCCGGGTGTCCCGGCGTACGGCGACGTGGGCTCAGGCACCGGTGCTTCCTCTCCGCCGGGCGAGAACCGCCTCGGCGAGCACGAGATCCAGCGGTCGGGTCACCTTGAACGCCTCCTCGGAGCCGGAAATCGTGCGGACACCGACACCGGCCCGCTCCGCGAGCTCCGCGTCGTCGGTCACGTCGTACGCCGTCGCGCCCGCGGCGTGCGCGGCCTCGAGCACGTCCCGGCCGAAACCTTGCGGCGTCTGCACGGCGCGCAGGACCGAGCGGTCCACGGTCTCGGCGACGGACCCGTCCTCGGCCACGCGCTTGACCGTGTCGACCACCGGTACGACTGGGATGACGGCCGGCGACCCCGAACGCACGGCGGAGGCGACGGCCTCGACGACCTCCACGGGTACGAGCGGGCGGGCGGCATCGTGGACCAGGACCACGTCGACGTCGGGCGGTAGCGAGTCGAGGGCTCGCCGGACGGAGTCCTGACGCGTTGCGCCGCCCGCGACGACGCGGACCTCGGCCCCAACGGCGTGGTCGGCGAGCAGCCGCCGGACCGGGACGACGTCGTCCGCGGGGGCCGCAACGACCACCAGGTCGACGTTGCGCGCGCATGCGAGGACCCGCACCGCGTGGACGAGCATGGGGACGCCGCCGAGGGGCCGCAACGCCTTGGGCGTGCCCGGACCCAAGCGCTCGCCCTTGCCGGCGGCAGGCACGAGCGCGGCGGTGGTCACCGGCGCATCCTTGCACCCGCCGTGGCGGACTCAGCCGACTGCCCGGCTTCCCCGCCGTACTCGCCGGAGTCGCGGCACGGGGCGGACGGCGGCGTGCCGCGGACGCCTACGCGCGGCGGACGTCTCGAGGCGCGTGGGGTCGTCGACGCGCTCGGGCCCGCCGCAGCAGCTGCGACGGGCCCGGAGTCGAGGCAGGGAGGACGTCAGGAGGCGAGGACCTCGTCGAGGATGGTCTCGGCCTTGTCCTCGTTGGTGTGCTCGGCGAGTGCCAGCTCGGAGACGAGGATGTGGCGCGCCTTCGCGAGCATCCGCTTCTCACCGGCGGACAGCCCGCGGTCCTTGTCGCGACGCCACAGGTCGCGGACCACCTCGGCGACCTTGATGACGTCGCCGGAGGCGAGCTTCTCGAGGTTGGCCTTGTAGCGGCGGGACCAGTTCGTCGGCTCTTCGGTGTAGGCGGCGCGGAGGACCTCGAAGACCCGGTCCAGGCCGTCCTGCCCGACGACGTCGCGGACGCCGACGAGATCGACGTTGTCCGCGGGAACGCGGACGGTCAGGTCACCCTGAGCGACCTTCAGGACGAGGTAGATGCGCTCCTCACCTTTGATCGTGCGCGTCTCGATGGACTCGATGAGTGCAGCCCCATGGTGGGGGTACACGACCGTCTCGCCGACCTTGAACGTCATATAAACGACCCCTTTCCGACCTCCACGTTAGCACGGGGTCGCCGGTTCGGCGACGGCTTCCGAGGACGTTTCCGCAGGTCAGGGGCTTGACAAGGACGAATTGACGTGCATCGTGCACGGTTGATCACGCTGCGTTACCACATGGCAGAGTGTGCTCGTGACCGCGACCGGAGCCGCTCCCGCGAGAGGTCCGTGGTCGCCGCGGGCCCTTCTCGCCGCCGCACATCCCGGTCCGTCCATCGCCGTCACCGGTCTCACCACCGCACTGTCCGTAGCATTCGGCAACTCGCCGTCGACGTCGGCGACCGTCGCCCTCGCCGTCCTCACCGGTCAGCTCTCGATCGGGTGGGCCAACGACGCGAACGACTCCGCCCGTGACCGGAAGGCAGTCCGCCGGGACAAGCCGGTGGCGCAAGGCGCGCTCGACGCTCGGACGGTCTGGATCGCGGCCGTGCTGGCCGCGGCGGCGTGCGTACCGCTGTCACTGGCTACGGGTCCCGCCGCCGGCGCCGCGCACCTGCTCGCCGTAGGCGGCGGCTGGGCCTACGACCTCGGCCTCAAGCGCACGCGGTGGTCATGGCTGCCCTACGCGTGGAGCTTCGGCTTGCTGCCCGTCTTCACCGGGCTGGCGGGTGGCGCGTCCGGGCCGCCGACCTCCGTCATCGCTTCGGCGGCCGTCCTCGGGACGGCGGCGCACCTGTTCAACGGCCTGCCCGACATCGACGAGGACCGCGCCGCAGGGCTGCGGCCGCTGCCGGTGGCACTGGGCCCCACGGCGACCCGCTGGCTGGGCGCCGCGCTGCTCGCCGTACCGGGGTCCCTGCTCGCCGCGCAGGCGGGCGCGCACGCACGCTGGGCGTGGACACCTGCGGGCGCCACCGTCGTCCTCGCCGCGCTCGCCGCTGCGCTCGGCACCGGCGGGCCGTCGGCGAACCGCTGGCGTGCCCAGCTCCCGTTCGTGCTGGTCGTGCTCGCGGCCGCGGTCGACGTGACCCTTCTGCTGGTCCTCCTGCCTCGGTGAGCGGCGTACGCCGGAACGGGTGCGGCACGCCGGCATCCACCCCCCGCGCGCGCCTCGCTACGCTGTGCCCGTCGGCGCGCGGCGCCGCCCCCAGGCACGTACCGCCGCGACCGGCGTGCCGTCCGCACCACGACGCCCGAGGAGTGCCCCGCCGTGAGCCCCCGCCGGCAGCGCGCCGCCCTTGCCGCCACCGTGGCCGCCCTCGTACCTCTCGTCGCGGCCTGCGGCGCCGGAGCGGACGCGATCACGAACCGGCCCTACGCCCCCGCCGACGGTGTCATGGTGACGGTCGACGGCGCCCGTCTGAAGGTCCTCAACGCCCTCGTCATTGCACCGGCCCAGGGCTCCTCCGACGCGGTCATCTCGATGGCGGTCAACAACCGCACCCAGCAGCCCGAGCGCATCCTCGCCATCAGCGCCGGCGAACTCGGCAAGGTGCGCCTGGCAGGGGAGAAGGAGATCCCGCCCGCGGGCATGCTGCTGATCGGTGGCGCCAACGCCGCCGCGAACGCGATCATCACAGGGTTCAAGGGCAAGCCGGGGCAGGTCGTGCCGCTGGAGGTCCAGTTCGAGCAGGCCGGGACGGTGGTCGTGCGCACGGTTGCCTATCCCCCCGTCGGCGCCTATGCGACCGTGACGCCGTCCGCGGCGACACCGACGGCGAAGACGACGCCGCCAGCTACGACGGACGCCACCCCGACCGAGCCGGCCCCGGGCGTCGACACACCGACACCCAAGCCGTCGTCGTAGCCGCTCGCGGGACCGCTCCTCGGGTGCGGCCACCCGACACCTGAGCCGCCGCCGCAGGCGCCGGTGCCCGTTGGGTAGGTCGTCGGCAACCGTCGGACACACACGGCGTGCCCCGTCCTCGGATTGATGATCGGGGTCGGCTGGTCTTAGCCGCGTTCGCGGCTACCGCCTGGCCTGCCGGAGGTCCCCGCTGCTGACGCGGACCGGCTGATGACCGAAGGCCGGTAACCTCCCGGGCCGCTGCGGCGTCTTCACGACGACAGCGGCAGCCACGGAAGGCGGGGGCGATGACGGACGACGAGTTCGCCGAGCTATATGCGACGTGTGCCCCACGGCTGACCCGGGCCGTCTTCGCCGTCACCGCCGACATGGGCGAGGCGCAGGACGTCGTGAGTGAGACGTTCGTGCGGGCATGGGACAGCAGGCGGAGCCTGGCGACCGTCGACCATCCGCACGCGTGGTTGCGCACGGTTGCGATGCGGCTCGCCGTGAGCCGCTGGCGGCGCGCCCGCAGTGCCGCGACCGCATGGCGGCGCCACGGCGCGATCCCGGACCAAGCCGAGCTCAGCGGGGACAACGTCGCACTCGTCGCGGCCCTGCGGCAGCTTCCCGAGGCGCAGCGCGTGGCGATCGTCCTGCACTACCTCTACGACCTGCCCGTCGCCCAGGTCGCGGAGGAGACCGCCAGCAGCGTCGGCGCCGTGAAGACCCGCCTGTCCCGCGCACGAACCGCCCTCGCGTTCCTGCTGAACCCGACGGCCGACCCGGAGGACTCCCGTGTCTGACCCCGACCTGCACTCGGCCTTCACGAGCCTCGACGAGGAGCTTGCGGCTTCCCGCGTGCCGCAGGTGCCGGTCCGCTCGCTGCAGGCACGCGCGGCGCGCCGGCGGGCGAGACGGTACGGCGCGGCAGGTGCGTCGGTCGTGGCGCTCGCCGCGGGTGCCTTGCTGGTCCCCCATGACCAGGACGCGTCCCGCACGCTGGCTCCGCCGTACGCCGGGACGCCGACAGCGACGGCAGGACGCAGCCCCAACTCGGGCGACGAGCCCGGCGCGACGGCGGTCGCCGCCCTTCCGCAACCGAGCACCCTCGGCGCGGTGATCGGAGAGCGCGACTGGGTCAAGCTCGCGATCGGGGATCGCGGGCTCCCCCCGAACTGCGCGACCGAGCCCCATGCCGCAATCGCCCGCTGGAAGCGGGCGACGTACGCACGGAAGCCCAACCACGCCCCCGCCGCCGTCGTCGCGGTGAGCGTCGCGGAGGACGAGACCACCGCGCGCCACGCGGCGCAGGCGATCATTGACGCGGCCTCGCGCTGCGAGGCGGCAGCATCGGCCGACGGCGACGACTGGCGCCTGAGAATCAGTCCGCCTACCGCCGTCGGTGTGACTGGCGCCGCCGACGGTGCGACGGTGGTCGAGGTGATACTGCGGGGGCGGAGGACGCAGTACCAGCGCATCGTCGTCGTCCGAGTCGGCCGTACGGTGGCAGCCGCCACTGTGTACAGCCTGAAGCCTCTGCCGCAGCTCGACAATGGAAAGCTGGCGCTCACGCTGGCGGACCCGCTCCAGGGCTGAGGTCGCCGGTCTGGCTCAGGGCTCGAACTTGTAGCCCAGCCCCCGCACCGTCACCAGATGCCGCGGCACGGCAGGATCCGGCTCGATCTTCGACCGCAGCCGCTTCACGTGCACGTCCAGAGTCTTCGTGTCCCCCACGTAGTCCGAGCCCCACACCCGGTCGATGAGCTGCATCCGGGTGAGGACCCGGCCCGCGTTGCGCAGCAGCAGTTCGAGCAACTCGAACTCCTTGAGCGGCATCGGCACCTGCGCTCCCGCCACCGTGACCACGTGTCGGTCGACGTCCATCCGTACCGGCCCAGCCTCCAGCGCGGCAGGCGCCACGTCGTCCGTCTCGCCGCCGCGCCGCAGCACCGCGCGGATCCGCGCGAGCAGCTCGCGGGAGGAGAACGGCTTCGTGACGTAGTCGTCCGCGCCGATCTCGAGGCCCACGACCTTGTCGATCTCGCCGTCCTTGGCGGTCAGCATGATGACGGGTACGGCGGAGCGCGTGCGCAGCTGCCGACACACCTCCGTGCCGGGCAGGCCGGGCAGCATCAGGTCGAGCAGGACGAGGTCCGCGCCGCTGCGGTCGAACACCTCCAGGGCCTCCGGCCCGGTGGTGGCGACGGCGACCTCGTACCCTTCCTTGCGGAGCATGTAGGACAGGGCGTCGCTGAAGGACTCCTCGTCCTCGACGACGAGCACTCGCGTCACAGAGTGGCCTTCCTCGGTGCGGGCGGCGTGGGTGCGGGCGGCGTGGGTGCCGGCGGCGCCGATGCGAGTGCCGGCACGATCGCCGCTCCGGGCATGCTTCGCGTCCCACCCGGCCGCGCGGGCAAGCGCATCGTGAACGTCGACCCCGAGCCCTCGACGCTCCACACCACCACCTCGCCGCCGTGGTTGGCGGTGATGTGCTTGACGATGGACAGGCCGAGGCCCGTGCCCCCCGTCTGCCGCGAGCGCGCGGCGTCGACGCGGTAGAAGCGCTCGAAGATCCGCTCGATGTCACCCTCGGCGATCCCGATCCCCTGGTCGGTCACGGTGATCTCCACGACGTCGCCGGCCCGGCGTACGCCGACCGCCACGCGGGTGCCCTCGGGGCTGTAGTTCACGGCGTTGTCCACGAGGTTGCGGACCGCGGTCACGAGCTGTGCCTCGTCCCCGAGCACCTGCAGAGCGCTGGCGCCCGCGGTCACCAGCGTGATGCTCTTGGCCTGCGCGGCGAGTCGGCACCGGTCGAGCGCGTCGGCGATCACGTCGTCGATGTCGACGAGGCTCGGCCGGGACAGCGGGTCGGCACTCTGCAGTCGGGACAGGTCGATGAGCTCCTGCACCAGGCTTCCCAGCCGTTGCGACTCGTGCTGCATCCGCCCGGCGAAGCGTCGTACGGCCTCGGGGTCGTCGCACGCGTCAAGCATCGCCTCGGCGAGCAGGTGCATCGCGCCAACCGGGGTCTTGAGCTCATGGCTGACGTTGGCGACGAAGTCCCGGCGTACGGCGTCGAGGCGGCGCTGCTCGGTGCGGTCCTCGACCAGCACGAGGACCAGCTCGGCTCCCAGCGGCGCCAGCCGCGCGCTGACCACGAGCGTTTCCCCGCCCATCGGTCCCTTGGGCAGGTCGAGCTCGGCCTCGCGGATCTCTCCGCGGCGGCGGACCTCGCGGGCGAGGTCGCGCAGCGGCGCGGAGGTCAGCTCGGCGCCGCGCACCAGACCCATCGCGAAGGCCGCCGGGCTGGCGCGCACGACCGTGTCCGAGCCGTCCAGCAC
>JALYMU010000098.1 GCA_030773595.1 Actinomycetota bacterium
ACCATCACGATGCTGGCCCTGTCCGCGCAGCGCTACAACGCCAAGTACGGCGCGGACGAGCGCGACATGGCGCGGGTGACGGTCAAGAACCGGCGGCACGCGTCGCTCAACCCGCACGCCCACCTGCGCACCCCCATCACAGAGGACGAGGTCCTGCAGACCCGGATGGTCTCCTGGCCGCTCAAACTCGCCGATCTGTGCCCTTCGTCGACGGGCGCTGCAGCTGTAGTCATGGTCAGCGAAGAGGTCGCTGCGCGGTCGGGGCGGCCAGTGGCCTGGGTCCGCGGGATCGGACAGAGCAGCGAGACCATCTGGATGGGCGATCGGGTCGGCCCGAGAGCTCTCGGGGACCACGCCGACGCCGATGCGTTGGAGGAGGCGATCGTCCGCTCCTACCAGCAGGCGGGTGTGACCGACCCGCGAGATCAGATCGACGTCGCGGAGCTCTACGCCCCGTTCTCCAGCGTCGAGCTGCACGTCATCGAGGCGGCGCGGTTGTGCGGCAAGGGCGAGTCGTTCCGGCGCATCACCGACGGTGAGTTCGCTCTCGGCAACGGCACCCCGGTCGTCAACCCTTCGGGCGGGACGCTCTGCACCAACCCGATCGCCGTGACCGGTCTCGTCCGCGCTGCCGAAGTAGCGCTTCAGGTCACTGGGCGAGCCGGTGAGCGGCAGGTCGAGGGCGCCGACGTCGGCGTCGCCACCGCCATCGGCGGTGACCACCAGTTCTACGCGTCCATGGTCCTGGCCAACCACCTCGAGGGGATCGCACGATGACGACAACCTTCCAGCAGCCAGCCGGGTCGGCTGAGCCCGTCTTCTTCGAGCAGACCTGGGACCTGTCCTACCGGCACGCCCTCGGCTCGACGGTGGGCGCATTCCTGGAGGGCCTGCGGAGCAAGAAGCTGCTCGGCCGGCGCTGCCCGCAGTGCTCGCGGGTCCTCTTTCCCGCGCGCTCGTTCTGCGATCGCGACCACGTGGCCACCGACGAGTGGGTCGAGGTCGGCCACCGAGGCACGCTCGAGATGTTCACGATCGTCTACGAGCCGTTCCCCGGCATGCGCGTCGCCCCGCCCTACGTGCTCGCCTACGCACTCCTGGAGGGGGCGGACACCGCTGTCGTCGGCTACGTCAAGGGGTTGGACCTGTCCGACGTCCAGGTCGCGTCCAAGGCGCTGATGACGGGGACGCCGGTCGACGTGCGCTTCACCGACCAGCCCGAGGGCCAGGTCACCGACTTCTGGTTCGAGGTGCGGGGAGCGTGACCGACACCCCCACGACCAGTGCCGCAAGTCCGGCGGAGGACGCCGTGCCGATAGTCACGATCTACGCCCACGTCGTTGCCCAGGAGCAGACGGCCGGCGCCATCGAGCAGGCGTGCCTGTCGATCGTCCAGGAGGTGCTGCAGGAGGACGGGTGCCTCACCTACCACCTGCTGCGGGACGTCGAGGACGACCGCGTCTTCGCGTGGTTCGAGCAGTGGCGCGACGAGGAGGCCTTTCAGCGGCACCTCTCCTCACCGCACGCGGCCCGGCTCGGCGCGGCGCTGGAGGGCAAGTTGGAAGAGCCGATGGTCATCAGGCGGTACGCGTCGTTGTGCTGAACTCCCGATCCGCCCCTGGTGGACGCGGTGCGCACCTGAAGTTCTGGCGGCGCATGTCTTGACGCCCGGAAACGACGACCGTAACGTCCTGTTAAACGTCCGTTCAGTACGCGAGAGGCGGTTCGTCATGGTGGGGTCCACGAGCAGGCGAGGGGCCGCGCGACGAGTCGCCGCCGCTCTCGCGCTGGTACTCCTCGTAGCCGGTTGTGGCGGGGGGAGCGGTGGCGCCGGCGGCGGTGGTGCCGGCGACAAGATCAAGGTCGGTCTCCCGCACCCGCTCACGGGGGTCTGGGCCGAGGGCGGCCGGAACTCGGTCAACGGCGCCCTCCTGGCGATCGAGGACATCAATGCTGCCGGTGGCGTCAAGGCGCTGAACGGGGCGAAGCTCGAGCCCGTCGAGGCGGACACGAGCTCCGCCGACCCTGGGCAGGCGGCCTCCGTCACCCGACGCCTGGTCCAGCGTGACAGCGTCAGTGCCCTCATCGGCTCCTACGTGTCCGCCCTCAGCCTCACGGCCAGCACCGAGGCGGAGAAGGCCGGTGTTCCCATGGTCACCCAGGCCTTCACCAACGAGCTCACCGCTCGCGGTTACAAGAACCTCTTCCAGCTCCCTCCGCCGTCGTCGCAGATCGGCGCGTCGACCGTTCCTTACGTGCGTGACGCCTTCGCCTCGGCGGGCATCAAGTTGAAGCGAGTGGCCGTCGTCTCCTCGAACGACGCCGCCCTGCAGGCGCAGGCGGAAGGGACGGCGAAAGCCGCCGAGGGGGCCGGTCTGGACGTGGTCGCCAAGGAGTTCTACCCGATCGACATCACCGACGCCTCGGTCCTGGCGCGGCGGGTCGCCCAGCCGAAGCCGGACATCGTCTTCCTCGGCGGCCCGACGGCGGCGGCGATCCTCGTCGTGCGGACGCTGCGCAGCCTCGGATACGAAGGCCCCGTGGTCGGACTGGGCGGCGGGGGCATCCTGAACAAGGGCTTCGCGGAAGCGCTCGGAGAAAACGCCAACGGCGTCCTCAGCATGGCCGCCTGGAACTGGGACATGCCGTACGAGGGCGTGCGCGACGTGAACCAGCGGTACTTGAAGCGCTTTAACGAGCCCTTCATGCCGCAGGAGGCCGGGGAGTCCTACACCGCGGTATGGGTGATCAAGGAAGCGGCCGAGCGCAGTCGCAGCAGCAAGCCCGGGGACATCACGAACGCGCTGCGCCAGCTCGAGCTCCCCAGCGGCCCGGGCTCCTTCATGCCCGGCGGCAAGGTGCGGTTCAACGAGCAGGGCCTCAACGCCCCCACCTTCCCGATGATGATCCAGTGGCAGGACGGCCTGCCTAAGGGGATCTGGCCCAAGGAGGTCCAGGCCGCCAAGCCGGTCGCCCAGGCCTAGTCGGCGAATCGGACGCAGAGGTCATCAATGTCCACCTTCGTCCAAGCAGCCGTCACGGGACTGCTCCTCGGCGGGGTGTACGGCCTGGTCAGCATGGGGCTGAGCCTCGTCTTCGGGGTCATGCGCATCGTCAACTTCGCGCACGGCGAGCTGCTGCTGATCGGCATGTACACCACCTTCGTGCTGTACACCTCGTTCGGGCTCAACCCGTTCGTGGGGCTGATCTTCCTGATCCCCGCGGCTCTGCTGTTCGGAGCCGCCCTGTACCGGCTGCTGCTCAGTCGGGTGACGGGCACGACAGAGCTGCGGCAGCTGCTGCTGACCCTGGGCCTGGGCCTGGTCATCCAGAGCCTCGCCCAGATCATCTTCACTCCCAACCAGCTGTCGCTGCCCGGCTTCGCCTGGGGCTCGGAACTGGTCCGGCTCGGACCGATCTTCGTGCGACCGGCCCACGCGGTCGGCTTCACGATCGCCGTCGCCGTCACGGTCGCCCTCACCCTGCTGCTCACTCGGTCCGACCTGGGTCGAGCGATGCGGGCCACCGTGGACGACGCGGCGATGGCGGAGTCCTGCGGAGTGCGCTCCAGGCGCATCTACATGGTCGCGATGGCTCTGGGGACGTGCATCGCCGCCATCGCAGGCGCCGTGCTGATCACCTACTACCCGGTCTCGCCCACGACCGGCGCCTCCTTCCTCGTCATCGCCTTCGTCTCGGTCGTCCTCGGCGGCCTCGGCAACGTCATCGGCGCATTCCTGGGAGGAGTGGTGGCCGGTCTCGTCCAGCAGTTCACGGCGACGTACGTGGCCGTCGAGCTGCAGGACGTGGGCCTGTTCGCCCTCTTCATCGCTGTGCTGATCTTCCGTCCGTACGGACTGCTCGGTCGGCAGGGGGCGGTATGACGCGGCGGCTCACCACGGCAGGCGGTCTGCTGTTCTTCCTCCTGGCCGCGACGCTTCCGCTGTGGCTCCTGCGTGACGACTTCCTGCAGGGCATCGGCGTACGTGCCCTCGTCGTCGCCGCCGCGGCAGTCTCGTGGAATCTCATCGGAGGGTTCGCGGGTCGGCTCTCCTTCGGTCACGCCGCCTTCTTCGGCATCGGGGCCTACACCAGTTCGCTCCTGCTGGTCGAGCGGGGCATCTCGCCATGGCTCGGCGGGCTGCTCGGGATGGCCGTCGCCGGGCTCGTGGCGCTGCTGATCGGTCTGCCGGCGCTGCGCCTGCGGGGCATCTACTTCACGCTGGTCACGTTCGTCTTCACGTTGATCCTGCTGACCCTGGCTCGCTACTTCGGGGGGTTCACGGGCGGCGACGTGGGCCTGAGCCTCCCCTTGACCGAACCGTCGCTGGCGATGATGCAGTTCCGCGGCCAGACGGCCTACTACTACCTCGCCCTGGCCCTCCTGGCGGTCTACGTCGCGGTCTCGGCGCTCGTGTCGAAGTCCCCCTTCGGCTACCGGCTCCGGGCAGTGCGGGACGACGAGGAGGTGGCGGAGGCGGTCGGGGTCGCCACCACGAGGGTGAAGCTGCAGGCCTTCGTGCTGAGCGCCGCCATGACTGCCTTCACCGGCACGCTCGCGGCGCAGCAGAACCTGTTCATCGATCCGGGCAGCGCGTTCGGGATCGAGCGCTCCGTCGAGATCGCCCTGGGTGCGATCTTCGGTGGCATCGGGACGGTCTGGGGGCCGGTCGTCGGCGGGGCCGGCATCGTCGTGATCTCCGACGGGCTGAACACCGTCCTGCGCGACGTCGTCGCCGGCGCCGACACGATCGTGTACGGCCTCGCACTGATCACTGTCGCGCTCTGGCTGCCCGGGGGGTTGGCCTCCCTGCCACAGCGTCTGCTCGGGCGGCGGCGCTCCGGGCCCGGTCCGTCCCTCTCGGACAGGGTTGCCCGAGGTGCCCCGGCCGAGGAGAAGGTGGGAACGGGCGGATGACCGAGTCGATCGTGCGGATGGAGAACGCGACCAAGTCCTTCGGAGGGGTGCGCGCTGTCCAGGGCGTGAGCCTGGAGATCGAGGCCGGCGGCGTGGTGGCGCTCGTCGGGCCCAACGGCGCCGGCAAGAGCACGCTGTTCGACCTCATCACCGGGGTGCAGCGGCTCGACGCCGGACGACGCATCCTGCGGGGACGCGACATGACCCGCGCCGCAGGCCACCAGATCGCCGCGACCGGCGTCGCCCGCACCTTCCAGAAAGTGCGGCTCTTCCCCTCCATGACGGTTCTCGACAACGTCGTCGCCGGCGGGCTGGTCAGGCACCACAGCGTCGAAGCGTCCAGGAGCGCCGGCCGCGGGGCCCTGGAGCGCGTCGGGTTGCTGCACCGGGCCGACGACCTGCCCTCGGAACTGACTCTGATCGACCGCAAGCGGCTCGAGATGGCTCGGGCTCTCGCCGCCAACCCCTCACTGCTCCTGCTCGACGAGGTGATGACCGGCCTGACGCCTCAGGAGATCGAGGACGCGGTCACGCTCATCCAGCAGCTCACCGACGAGGCCGTCACCGTGCTCCTCGTCGAGCACCTGCTCAAGGTCGTGATGCGCATCAGCCGCAGAGTGCTGGTCCTGAACCAGGGACAGCTCATCTCCGACGGCACCCCCCGCGAGGTGCAGCAGGACCCCGCCGTCATCGAGGCCTACATCGGGTCCACGAAGGAACGTCCTCATGCTGAGCATTGAGAACCTGCGGGCCTCCTACGGCGACGCCGTCGCCCTGCACGACGTCTCGCTCGAGGTCCCGGACGGTGAGATCACCGGCATCCTGGGGTCGAACGGGGCCGGGAAGTCGACGCTGCTGAAGGTCATCGCCGGCCATCTGCCGCCACGCGGCGGATCGGTCCTCCTGGACGGGGAGCGGATCAACGGGCTACCGCCCTACGAGGTCGCTGCTCGCGGGATCGCGCTGGTCCCCGAGGGGCGACGGGTCTTTCCGACGCTGAGCGTGCAGGACAACCTGCAGGTCGGCGGTTCCAGCAAGCGTGCCAAGGCAGAGCGCGCCGGCAGCCTCCAGAACGTGTACGACCTCTTCCCGCGCCTGGCGGAGCGACGCAAGCAGGACGCCGGAACGCTGTCCGGCGGAGAGCAGCAGATGCTGGCGATTGGCCGCGCCCTCATGCTGCAGCCCCGGCTCGTCCTGCTGGACGAGCCCTCGCTCGGCCTCGCTCCGCTGGTCACCGACCTGGTCTTCTCCACCATCCGGGAGATCGGCTCCACCGGCGTGACGATGCTGCTGGTCGAGCAGAACGCGTCGCTCGCACTCGACACGGCTGCTCGCGGGTACGTGCTCGAGCAGGGCCGGGTGGTCTTCTCGGGCGACCAGGAGAGCTTGCGCGGCTCCCGCGCTGTGCGGGACGCCTATCTCGGTGCCGACGTCCATGGCTGAGCAGGGGACGCCGGCCCGGCGGGAGGGCCGGTGAGAGCGGTCGTGCTGCGCCAGTACGGCGGACCCGACGCGCTGCGGCTCGAGGAGGTGCCCGGCCCGTCGGCCGCGGACGACGAGATCCTGGTCGAGGTCAGCGCGTGCGGGGTGTGCGGCCACGACCTGCTCGCCCGGCAGGGCAGGCTCGGCACGCCCCTGCCCGCCATCCTCGGTCACGAGATCTCGGGCGTCGTCTCCGCCGTCGGCAGCGCGGTCGACGGGTTCGAGGTGGGCGACCGCGTCGCGCTGGTCCAGCGGGACCCGTGCGGACAGTGTCCGCAGTGCACCTCCGGCGCCGAGAACCTCTGTCGGCGCGGCCGGGGGTTCTACGGCGAGGACCAGCCGGGTGGCTACGCCGGGTACGTGCGCGCCAGCGCGCGCAACACGGTGAAGCTGCCGCCCGAGATCGGCCAGGACGCCGGCGCCATCCTCTCGTGCGCTATCGGCACGGGTTGGCACGCACTGCGGCGCACCGGTGCCGCTCGCGGTGAGATCGTCCTGGTGACCGGCGCCGGCGGAGGCGTCGGCCTGCACGCGCTGCAGCTGTGCCGCCACCTCGGCATGCACGTCATCGCCGTGACGGGGGAGGACAGCAAGCGGGACCGGCTGCTCGAGCTCGGCGCGGACTCGGTCGTCGTCCTGGACCCCCGCCGGGCGAGCCTGAGGGACGAGGTCCGCAGAGCGACGGGCGGGCAGCTCGCCGACGTCGTCCTCGAGGTGGCGGGCCCTCCCACGTTCTCCCGGTCCCTCGCCGCGCTCGCGCCGCGGGGCCGACTCGCGCTGATCGGCAACGTCGACCCGCAGGACGTCGTGCTGGCCCCGGGCCTCGTCATCCTGAAGGAGCTGTCCGTGGTCGGGTCCGCGCACGGGACGAGAGCAGACCTCGAGGCGGTGCTGGAGCTGGTGACCGCAGGGCACGTGGAGCCCCTCATCGCCGAGGCGATGCCGTTGGCGGACGCGGCCCACGCGCACGAGGCGCCCACGCAGGGCGCTCTCGGACGACGGGTGCTCCTCCCCCGTGGCTAACGGTCCGGCGAGCGGCCGCGCCCTGCAGGGAGCTACGCAGGCCGACATGCACCGAGTCCTGAGCCGCACCCTCTACGACCTCCTCCGGGAGCAGGCGGACAGACGGGGGCACCACGCCGCGGTGGTGCACGTGGCGGGAACGACGTCGTACGCGCAGCTGACGTCCCGCGCCGAGCAGGTCGGCCGGGCGCTGAGCCGGGCCGGTGCGGCACGTGGCGACCGCATCGGGCTGCTGGCCACGAACCGGGTCGAGTGGCTGGAGTGCTATTTCGGTGCGGCGGCGGCGCAGGCGACGGTGCACGCCTTCAACACCTGGGTCACGTCCCGGGAGCTCGACCACCTGCTCGAACAGGGCGACTGCTCCGTCCTCGTGCTGATCGCGCGACACGGGCGGCGCAACTACCTCGAGGACCTGCGGACCCTCGTCCCGGAGGTGTGGCAGGCCGATCCGGGTGCCTGGCGGTCGTCCCGGTACCCGGCGCTGCGTCACGTCGTCGTGGTGGGGGGCCAAGCCCCCCGCGGCGCCGTCGAGTACGAGCGGTGGCTCGACCAGATCGCGGGCGGCCCGCCGATCGTCACCGCCGGCAGCCCGCTTCCGTCTGCCGTCGAGACCGCCGTGGTGCTCTACACCTCCGGCTCGACCGCACGACCGAAGGCGGTTCCCCTCCTGCACCACGGCCTGATCGAGAACGGTTGCCACATCGGGCAGCGGATGGGGCTGACGGGCGAGGACCGCGTCTGGCTCGGGTCGCCCCTGTTCTGGAGCTACGGGTGTGCCAACGCCCTAATGGCCACCTTCACGCACGGCGCCACCCTGGTGCTGCAGGAGCAGTTCACCGCAGCCGGAGCCGTCGACCTCATCGAGGCCCAGGCGTGCACGGCCGCCTACCTGCTGCCCACGCTCACCCGAGCGATCGTGAGCGAGGAGGGCGTCGACGTCGGCAGGCTCGCGTCGCTGCGGACGGGGTTGACCATCGGAACGCCTGACGACGTGCGACTGGCCGCGCAGACGCTGGGCATCGAGGGCATCTGCAACGTCTACGGCGCCACCGAGACGTACGGTAACTGCTGCGTCACGACGCACGACATGGACCTCGGCGACCGCCTGGTGTCTCAGGGGCCTCCGCTGCCCGGTGTGCGCATCCGCATCGTCGGTCCCTCCGGCGAACTCCTGGCGCCTGGGCAGGTCGGCGAGATCCAGGTCCACGGCTACCTGACACCTGGCTACCTGGGGCAGAGCGCGCTCGTCGCCGATGTCTTCACCGCGGACGGCCACTACAAGACCGGCGATCTGGGTTGGTTGGACGAGAACGGACGGCTGCACTACTCGGCCCGCTCCACCGACATGATCAAGTCGTCCGGCATCAACGTCGCGCCCGCCGAGGTCGAGGAGTTCCTCCTCACAGTGGAGGGCGTGGCGCACGCCGCCGTTGTGGGTGCACCCGAGCAGTCGCGAGGTGAGGTCGTGGTCGCCTTCGTCGTCCCGCAGCACGGGAGGCAGCTGGAGGAACAGCAGATCCTCGACAGCTGCCGCGGTGCCCTGGCCTCGTACAAGGTGCCGGCGCGCGTGATCGTCTTGGACGAGCTGCCCAAGACGGGCACGGGCAAGCTGCACCGGCTCAAGCTGCGGGAGCTCGTGTCCCAATCCGCCCCAGCCGGTGCGGATGCCGACCCGGGCGCGCGCCCCGACCTCGCGACCGGCGGGTCGTGAAGCCCGTGAGCGCCGGGGACGCCGGCTCGTCACCCGAGCCCACCGGCGCCGGCAACTGGGGCAGGTGGGGGGCGGCCGACGAGGCGGGAGCGCTGAACCTCATCGGCGCCCCCCAGGTGCTCCGCGCCGCCGGTCTCGTCCGCCAGGGACGGGTCGTGCGGCTCGGTGTGGACCTCGGCCCCGGGGCTCTGGTCCCGAGACACCGCAAGCGGGTCGAGCGCTACATGATGCGGGACGGCGGTGACTACGCGGCGGGGGCCCGACGCCCGGGCGGCTTCCAGTTCGCCGAGGAGGTGGTGTCCTTCGCCGCGCACACCGGCACGCACGTGGATGCGCTGGCCCACGCCTGGTACGACGACCG